>CAXYUL010000168.1:0-4529 GCA_964292095.1 uncultured Bacteroidales bacterium
GTTAGGGATGGGGTATTAACAGGCAATAGAAATGTACAAAATCTAGAATTTGAGCATAAATAATTAAAAAATGGGAACAATAGGAAATTTAAAAAGTAATATAAGCTCTAATTCATATATCTGCGCAGTAATAGCAATAATTTTATGGGGTTTATCATTTGTATGGACCAAAGCTATACTAGACCAAAACATAGCAATTTTCACATTTTTATTTATTAGATTATCAGTTGCAGGAACACTATTGTGGCTATTTTCTAAAATAAGTCATAATCTGCAAAAAGTAAGCAATAAAGATTTGCTATGGCTACTATTAATGGCTATTTTTGAGCCATTTATATATTTCATAGGTGAATCGTACGGAATGTTAGCAACAAACTCTGCAACCATTAGCGCCGTAGTAATTGCAACAATACCAGTATTCTGCATTATTGTAGAAAGAATGATATACAAAGTTCCATTTACACTTACTAAAGTTATAGGCATACTTATTACACTCCCTGGAATAGGTCTTGTCGTTTTTGAAAAAGGAAACACTTCTGTAGAACATTTATATGGAATTGCTCTTTTATTTTTAGCTGTAGCAGGTGCAACAGGATACGGAGCTGTAGTAAAAAAAGTTTCATCTAAATATAACAGTCTAACCATTGCCACCTATCAATTTGTACTTGGTGCCATTCTTTTCCTTCCATTCTTTATTTTTGGAGGAGGAATAGAAGGATTAGATTCTAATTTTTTTACAATCAAAGTACTATACCCGTTACTCTCATTAGCTATTTTATGCTCATGTCTAGCATTTGTACTATGGATTAATGCAATTAGAGGTCTTGGCATAACACGAGCCAATATTTTTTCCACTCTAATTCCGGCTATCTCTGCAATAGCTGCTGCATTTATGGGTCAAGAAAATATTTCACTCACTAAAATATTAGGAATTGCAATTGTAATTTGTGGAGTAATACTTGCTCAAAAAACAAAAAAACAATAAATGAATAAGGTTTTAATCATAGACGACGAAAAGCAGCTAAGAGAGCTTCTTGCAAGAATTATCCACCTAGAAGGCTACGAAGTTTTTCAGGCGGATAGTTGCGCATCTGGACTAAGATTATTAGAAAAGACTAAACCACAGCTTGTTCTTTGCGATGTTAAACTGCCCGATGGCAATGGTGTAGAACTTTTAGAGATTCTAAAAAAGAAATCCCCATACACACAAGTAATACTACTCACAGCCTACGGAAATATTCCAGACGGAGTTCAGGCAATAAAAAATGGGGCTTTCAACTACCTTGTTAAGGGAGACGATAACAATAGAATTATACCTCTTATTAGCAGTGCAATGGAAAAAGCTAATAAGCAAATGGCAGATTTTAATATTCTTCCCGACAAATTACTCAGTTTTGAGCAAATAATAGGATCATCTAATTCTATGAAGCAAGCAATGGAACTTGCCATAAAAGTTGCAAAAACAGATACCTCTGTTTTATTAACAGGAGAGACAGGCACAGGCAAAGAGGTTTTTGCACACGCAATTCACTCAACTAGCAACAGAAAAGATGAAAACTTTGTGGCTATTAACTGCTCTGCATTTACTAAGGACCTATTAGAAAGCGAACTTTTTGGACATAAGGCAGGGGCATTTACTGGGGCAATATCAGATAAAAAAGGACTTATAGAATTATCTAATAAAGGTACTCTATTTTTAGACGAAATTGGAGAAATGCCAATAGAAATGCAAGCAAAACTGCTTAGGGTAATAGAAAACAAAGAGTTTATAAAGGTTGGAGAAAGTAAGGCAAGTAAAGTTGATATGAGAATTATTGCTGCAACTAACAGAAACTTAGAAAAGGAGATTATAGAGGGGCATTTTAGAGAAGACCTATACTATAGGCTATCTGTATTTAATATACAACTTCCTCCTCTTAGAGAAAGAATTGCCGATATAGAAGAATATGCCAACTACTTTGTTAAATTATTCAACAATAAAATGAATAAAAATATCATTAAGATAGACAAAGACTATTTACTATTATTAAAGAATCATAGCTGGCACGGCAATGTTAGAGAACTAAGAAATGTTATAGAAAGAAGCATGATTTTATGCGATGGAGATTCTCTACTGGCCAAGCATCTTCCACTAAGTTTAATTCAGAACGATAAATTAAATAGCAGCACCCTACCAACAAGTTTAGAATCAATAGAAAAAGAGCATATTCTAAAAACTCTAAAATACTGCAATGGAAATAAAACAGAAGCTGCCAGACTTCTTGATATTGGAATTGCAACACTATATAGAAAAATAAGTGAGTATAACCTCTCATTTTGAAAATTTTATTATCAAAATGAGAGGATTCCTATAAGAATAAAAACTTGGTAAAAAACATAAAGAACTGTAATACTGCATAATATAAATATTTTAAGCCTTAAGGCACTTAATTAGATAATAATACTGTAAACAAAAATCAATTTTATGTTTACAGTATTATTATTTATAAGCATACTCCTATTAATATACTTAGGATACGTGCTACTTAAACCTCAAAAATTTTAAAAATATTATGGACAATCAATTAATTAATATTTTATTACAGATTTCAATTATGGTAGGTCTCAGTTATCCACTGGGTTACTATATTGCAAAAGTGTATAAAGGAGAAAAAACTCCCTTAGATTTTTTAGAGCATATAGAAAGATTTATTTATAAAATAGCTAGAATAAATCCAAACGAAGAAATGAACTGGAAAGCTTATATTAAAGCTCTATTAATGGTAAATTTAGTATGGTTCATTTTTGGATTTACAATATTATTGATCCAAGGCTTTCTACCATTAAACCCAGATAATAATACTAGTTTAAATTTTAATCTAGCTTTTAATACAGCAATAAGTTTTTTAGTAAATTGCAACCTTCAACATTACAGCGGAGAAAGTAATCTAACTTATTTTAGTCAATTATTAGTAATCATGTTCTTTCAGTTTATAACTGCAGCCTGCGGCATGGCAGCACTTGCTGCAATATTTAAGGCCATGTTAGAAAAGACAGCAAATACTATTGGTAATTTTTGGGTATACTTAATAAAAAGTATAAGTAGAATTCTACTACCTCTATCTTTAATTATTGGAATATTGCTTATTTTAAATGGAGTTCCTATGACTTTTTGCGGAGCAGAAAAACTTAATACCTTAGAAGGGAACGAACAAGTAATATCACAAGGACCTGTAGCAGCTATTGTTCCCATTAAACAACTTGGCACAAACGGAGGTGGATTTTTTGCAACAAATTCTGCACATCCACTAGAAAACACAAATGGTATTACAAATATGATTGAGTGTTGTGCTATTATGCTCATTCCTATGGCTATGATTTTTGCTCTTGGGTTTTATCTAAAAAAACAAAAATTAGCATGGAGCATTTTTATTGTTATGTTTGCTGCCTACTCACTAGGTGCAGCTATTTCTATAAAAAGCGAAACCGATATAAGTAATAGTAGTATCTATGCAGGTATAGACCAAAGTATGGGCAATATGGAGGGTAAAGAAAATAGAATAGGAGCAGCTGCATCTGCACTATGGGGAGCAACAACCACTGCTAGTTCCAATGGTTCTGTAAATAGCATGCACGATAGTCATAGGCCAGAAAGCGGTATAGTTCAATTACTTAATATGCAAATAAACAGTTGGTTTGGAGGTGTTGGAGTAGGCTTTATGAATTACTATACCTATATTATAATTGCTGTATTTATAAGCGGCTTAATGGTTGGCCGTACTCCAGAATTACTTGGTAAAAAAATAGAAGCAAGGGAAATGAAAATTGCAACCCTAATTGTACTCCTTCATCCATTTTTAATTCTAGCATCTAGTGCTATTACAACACATTTAGCTAATAATAATCCAAATTTTGCAAATGAATATTTAAGTGGAATTGGAGTTCATCAATTTGATAGAATATTATATGAGTTTACATCCTCGGCTGCAAACAATGGCTCTGGATACGAGGGTCTAAATGATAACAACCCATTTTGGAACATATCTACTGCAATTGTATTAATTTTAGGTCGCTATTTACCAATAATTGGCCAAATAGCAATAGCGGGGTATTTAGCCGAAAAAAAATATATTCCACAAGGTAGCGGAACATTAAGAGTAGATAGTTTTACTATTTCTTTTATGACTTTTGCAATAATAATTATCATAGCCGCTTTGTGTTTCTTTCCAGCAAATGCCTTAGGACCCCTTACCGAGGCCCTTATGTAAACTAACAAAACATATGTATCAACAAAAATAAAATATAACAAAAATGAATATAGCAATTAAAGATAGTATTCTTGCAAGCATCAAAAAGTTAGATCCTAGATTGATGATTAAGAATCCAATAATGTTTACCGTTGAGATTGCCACACTTAGTATGTTACTAGCAATAATATATATAATTGTAAATGGAAGTAAAGACCAAGGAAGCATTTTATATAATATCAGTGTTTTTTTAATTTTACTTCTAACATTATTATTTGCTAATTTTGCAGAGGCCATAGCAGA
>CAXYUL010000169.1:0-4529 GCA_964292095.1 uncultured Bacteroidales bacterium
AAATACAGCGCAAGATAGTTTCGTAAGCAGAACCATACCTTTTTGCTTACGAGATACAGCCCAAGATAGTTTGTTGAGCAGAACCAATTACAGTAATTTCATATCGCCAGCCTTTACCCAGCCCAGCTTTAACATAATTAAATGAATTACATAGCAGATAATTGCTGGTGCTACAAAATACATTATAGCCAACTCTATTAAAGTAGTTGAAGTGTTAAATCCCACAGAGGTCATTTTAGTAAAAGCAGCTATTGGACCAACTAAGCCAGATGTACCCATTCCAGCTCCTAGCGAATTATTCTCCATGCCCAAAACCATAGTAGAAATTGGTCCTAATATAGCAGCGCACAAAGTTGGAGCAAGCCATATTATAGGCTTACGGGCAATATTACCTATTTGTAACATAGATGTTCCCAAACCCTGAGAAACAAAGCCCCCAAAGCCATTATCTTTATAACTTATTACAGCAAAACCTATCATTTGGGCACAACAGCCAGCTGTTGCTGCACCAGCAGCCAAACCATCTAAGTTTAGCATAATACACAAAGCCGCAGAACTTATAGGTAGTGTTAAACAACAACCAACAATAACAGAAACCGTTAAACCCATAAAGAAAGGAATTAATGTAGTAGCACTATTTACCAATTCGCCTAAAGAAATCATAAAAGAATTTATTTCCGGACAAACTAACTGAGGCACCAATCCTCCAACTATAATACTTACTAGCGGTGTTATGATTATATCTATAGGTGTACGTTTAGAAACTAAAGCACCAAGCTCTGCTCCTATTATAACTGCTATATATGAACCAACAGGACCTCCAAAAATATAACCTAGAGCTCCAACAACAGAGCTAGATATAATAACTAACAAAGGGTATTTAAGCCCTATTGCTATAGCTAACCCTATTGCAGAGCCAACAACTGGCGATTTTGGAGATAATATGTCAGAAACAAAGCCTAAAAAGCCAAATATCTCTATTTTAGTAAGCTGGCTTACTATTAAACCTAAAATAAGAGAACAAAAAAGCCCTAAAGCCATATGGCTTAGAGCATTTATTATGTATTTATCAAATAATCTTTTTATCATTATTTTATATAAACCTAAAGGCTTAAATATCGCTTTCTTTTAAGCGTTCTGCATTCTCAGCCACCTGTAACTGATCTATAACTTCTTGAATATCACCATCCATAAACACAGGCAAATTATACATTGTCCAATTTATACGATGATCTGTCACCCTACTCTGTGGGTAATTATACGTTCTAATTTTTGCCGAACGATCTCCTGTAGAAACCATAGTTTTTCTCTTTGCAGAAATTTCATTAAGATATTTCTCATACTCCATATTATATAAACGAGTACGCAACTCTCCCAAAGCCTTATCATAATTCTTAAGTTGGCTCTTTTCATCTTGGCACTGAACAACTATACCAGAGGGAATATGTGTTAATCTAATAGCAGAATATGTTGTATTTACAGACTGACCACCTGGACCAGACGAACAGAAAGTATCTTTTCTAATATCTTTTTCGTTTAGTTCAATATCAAACTCATCAGCCTCTGGCAATACTGCAACAGATGCAGCAGATGTGTGTACCCTTCCCTGTGTTTCTGTCTGTGGTACTCTCTGAACCCTATGCACTCCCGATTCATATTTTAAAACGCCATATACTCTATCTCCCGATACTTTAAGAATTATTTCCTTAAATCCACCAGAACTACCCTCACTTTGGCTAGTAATTTCCATTTTCCAACCTCTTCTCTCTACATATTTTGCATACATTCTAAAAAGATCTCCTGCAAAAATTGAGGCCTCATCCCCACCTGCACCTCCTCTAATTTCTACTATAGCATTTTTAGCATCTTGCGGATCAGCTGGTATAAGCAAAAGTTTAATCTCTTCTTCCATCTTAGGTAATACCTCCTCTAAAGTAGATATTTCTTCTTTTGCCATATCTCTTAATTCTTCATCCTTTTCATTTTGAAGAATATCTTTTGCTGCTTCGTAATCAGTTACCATTTTTTGGAACTTATCTCCAGCACTTACAATTGGGCCCAACTCTTTGTACTCCTTATTTAATTGAACATATTTTTTCATATCATTCATTATAGAAGGGTCCGAAATCTGCTTTTGCAAACTTTCATATTTACTGTGCAAGCCACTAATTTTAGTTAACAAGCTATTTTCACTCATATTTTTTATATTTGGACACAAAAGTACACTAAAATTACAAAAAATACAAAAATCAAAAAAAATATATACCTTTGCCTCACCAGATAAAAAACATTATAAAAATGAATGTTAGGCATAAAAATACAAATGCTTTGTCTCCAATTAGATTCAAAAGGTGGAGCAGGAAACCTTATGCCGTTTTTGTAGGAATCAAGAAAAACATAAGTATCGGGAAGCTAAGTAAAGGAATTGTAGATAAATTACTACCCAAAACCAATACTTTAGAAATTATTGTTCCTAATGGTTCTCACCTATCACTCCAGTACAAGTCTATGGATGAAATTCTTTCGCAAGAAGGTGATATTCTGCTAGATATAGCTCTTTGTAGCTAATATTATTTGTAGCTAAATTAAAGAAGGACACTATTGGCAATAGCCTAAGATAAACAGTATTCTCATAAGTAATTGAATACTAGCTGTTTGTCTTATATATTAATGTGTACCATCTTGTTAACGATATATAAACAGAATATGATAGATTTTTTAAAAAACATAGATAAAGAAGAGCTTTATGAGTTGGCTCATAATATAACTCATAAGCATTTAGGAAACAGATTTGATAGCTGTTCTATAATTAATGCAAAATCTGGTAACTGCTCAGAAAATTGCAAATGGTGCGCACAATCTGTACATAGTTGTACAAAAATTAATATTTACCCATTAATAAGTAAAGAAAAAGCACTTGCTGAGGCCATACACAATAGTAATCAAGGAATACAAAGGTTTTCTCTTGTTACTAGCGGCAAAAGAGTAAGCAAACAAGAAGTAGAAGCTATATGCAAAATAGTTGAAGAGCTTAAAGCAAAAAGTAATGTAATACCTTGTGTATCGCTTGGCTTAATAGATGAAGAGGATTTAAGAAAATTATACCTTGCAGGGGTTAAACGCTACCATTGTAATATAGAAACTGCTCCAAGTCATTTTAAAAATTTATGTACCAGCCACACAATAGAGGAAAAAATGGCAACAATAAATGCTGCTAGACGTGTAGGAATGAGTGTTTGCAGTGGTGGTATAATTGGAATGGGCGAAACAATGGAGCAACGAATAGAAATGGCTCAATTTTTATCAGATAATAAGATACTTAGCATTCCAATTAACGTTTTACACCCAATAAAAGGGACACCGCTAGAAAATAGTATAGCACTTAGCGAGGATGAAATTTTAACAACAATTGCTATTTTTAGAATTTTAAATCCAAATGCCTTTTTAAGATTTGCAGGAGGTAGAGCCTTGCTATCTAAAGAAATACAGAAAAAAGCACTTTATATTGGAATAAATGCAGCCATAATGGGAGATATGCTAACAACACTTGGCAGTGGCGCACAAGAAGATATTGAGCTATTTGAATCTGCTGGCTACGATTTCTTTAATAAAAATGAAGGTAGCCCTAAGTGTATAGAAACTAATCTAAATAATAATACAGAAGTTGAGCAACATATTTGGCACCCATACTCAGGTCAATTAATTCATCCTCCAACATATTTTGTAGAAAGTGCAAATGGCGCTACAATAACAATAAAAGATTATACCGTAAATAAAGATGGGCAGAATAAAACACTCATAGATGGTATGAGCTCTTGGTGGGCAGCTATACACGGCTATAATAACCCCAAACTAAATGCTGCCGCAGAAAATCAACTTGGCAAAATGAGTCATGTAATGTTTGGAGGCCTTACACACCATCCAGCTCAAGAACTAAGTAGACTTATATTAAACATACTACCTAAAAGCGAAAAGGCAAGTTTAAGTGAAATCTTTTATTCTGACAGTGGAAGTGTTGCTGTAGAAGTTGCAATGAAAATGGCAGTTCAATACCAAGTAACTAGGGGCAATTCAAAGAAAACTAAATTTGCAACAGCCCTAAAAGGCTATCATGGCGACACTTGGAATGCCATGAGCGTATGCGACCCTCAAACAGGAATGCACTCTATATTTGGTCCTAACTTGCCTATTTCGTTTTTTGCCCCAGCACCAACAGAAGATAATATATCCGAAGTAGAGACTATTTTTGAACAACACTCTACAGAAATTGCTGCATTCATTATTGAGCCAATAGTGCAAGGTGCTGGTGGAATGCGTTTCTACTGCCCAAGTTACTTAATTAAACTACGCGAGCTCTGCAATAAATATAATATTCTACTAATTTTTGATGAGATAGCAACTGGCTTTGGCCGTACAGGAAAACTTTTTGCAATGGATCACACGGCAAGATACACAAAAGATAAATCATCTATTCTTCCCGACATATTAACTATAGGAAAGGCACTAACTGGTGGATATATGAGCTTAGC
>CAXYUL010000170.1:0-4523 GCA_964292095.1 uncultured Bacteroidales bacterium
TTAATTTAGTTTATGTATGGAAATATTCTTTTTATACTTTTATTTTTCTTTTGTTCTGCAAATTCATCTTTGTACTTGCTATGAATTTTTGCAGCCCTAGGACCAAGGTTAGCAAAAGCCCATAAAGCAAAAACAGCTCCTGCAGTGCTCCATGTTAATATTGCAAAGCCAATCCATTCTATTATCTCTCCAAAATAATTGGCAGAACTCACATATTTGTACATGCCCTTTTGAGGAAGATAGTGAGCACTATCCCCTGGCTTCCTTAAATTACGAATAATACTGTCTGAGTGAATATTAATAGCCATTCCTGTTAAGAAGATAATAGTGCCAATTATAAACTTACTACTTAGTAACCAATTATTGGTGTACATCTGCTCTGGAGCAAAATAGAACAGCCAACCGCCTTGCATTAAGGCGTTTGAAACATTAAAAATTACTCCCATTAGAATAATAGAAAATGGCATTTTACCTTTGCCCTTTAGTAGAAATGGAAAAATAAATGAACGTTGAAAATAATGTAACTCAAAGAGTAATAGTATTATGGTTGTACTTATATTAGCTGTTCTATCGCTATTAAGCCATAGAATTAACATAATAATAAATACTGGGGCTTCCATTAAAATCCATCCTAATTTATTATTTATGGCCATACCCCAATTTTTTTTGGTAAACTGTCCATATCCAGCCGTAATAAAGAATAGAGCAATAAATACAAAAACTGCAATTATACTCATTATCATAAGAAAACTTGTGAAGTGTTTTTCCATTAAAAGTAATTTAGGTTGCAAAATTAATAAATTTAATTCTTTTATTAAGATATTTCTGTTCTCATCAAAATAAGAATGATAATTAATTAAAAAATTATATATTTACACAAAATTAAATTAATACAAAATATGAAAAAATTATTTTTGACTACGCTATTTGCAGCGTTTAGTCTTATTGCTTTCTCTCAAAATTATTATTTAGTTCCTCAAGAAAAAAAAGTATTGAATTATTCACATTCAGTAACATCTCCTATGGGCGATAAAACCATGTATTCTAAACAATATGTTACAGGGCAAAGCGCTAACTCTATTACTGTTGCTACAGATGTATTTTTAAATGAAACAGATGAAAAGTCTCTTCAGAGTGTAGAAATGGTATATAAGTTAGATTCAGATAATTACATAATATCTATAAGTGATGTTTTAAAACCCGTTTTAGCTCAACTTGGTGAGTTCGAAATTGTTTCTTCTAGTGGAGATATTACTATTCCATTAACTCCAAAAATTGGAGCTAAATTGCCAAACGCTAATTTAGTAATAAAAGCTAATGTGCAGGGAATGTCGTTAGAGATGGATATAGAAATTAGAAATAGGCAAATGGAAGCTAAAGAGAAAGTTATAGTTGGAGCTGGAGAGTTTGAATGTTACAAGTTTACTCAAGAATCTGTTGTAAAGGTAATGGGTCAAGAGCAAGTATCTAAGAGTATAGAATATTATGCTCCAGGAGTAGGAATGGTTAAAAACATTGTAGATTCTATGGGCGGGACAGTTGTAGCAACTATGGAATTAAAAAATATTGATAATAAAAAGTAAATAATATTAAATAATATTAAATAATATTAAAAAAGATTAACTTTTTGGTAAGTTAATCTTTTTTAATATCATATTTTTTATAAGACCAATAAAATAGTCTTTTCTAATTGCTAAAAACAAGAAATATATAGCAACTCCACTAGGAATGCAAATAATAAGTATTTGACAGCTAGCTAGTTTAAGCGTACTTAACAAATATACAGATATAGCCATTACAATTGTTCCTATAAAGTAGTTTAAATTCTTAGCAGTAAATAACTTAAAGCTCAGATATTTTTTTCCTAGTATAAGAATCATAAGTACTACCATTGCTTCTGCAAATACAGAAGAGGCAGCAGCTCCATATTGAGAGAAGTAAGGTATGAGTATAAAATTGAAAGTAAGATTAACAATAGCGCCAGAAGCAGCTGCGATAATAACAAGGTTTTCTTTTCCTAATGGATATAATATTTGCATTCCCAACAAACTGCTAAATCCAATAAATATTGTTATAGATGCAATAATTTGCAGGGTTAGTGCAGATGGGGCGTAGCTGGGACCGCTAAATACATCAATGATAGGATGTGCAAGAATCATTAGTCCTACTGTCATAGGAAGCACTAGTGATAGCGTAAAACTTAGAGATTTGTTACATAAATCTCTAAATTCGTCCATTCTACCTGTGCTCACAAAATTAGATAAACGTGGTAGAAGCACCCCTCCTAAAGAGGTAATTACTCCAAGACTCATTCTTGTTAATTTGCTTGCAGCAGTATAGTAGCCAACAGCGGCATCCCCCTTAAGAAAGCCTAACATTACTGTATCTAACTGAATGTAAATACTAACTATTAAGTTTAAAGTAAATAGTTTAAGCGATGGGGCTATGTGTCTTTTTATTTGTAAATCTTAAAAATGTAAACAATCAAAGCATATATGTTTCTTTAATCGAATAAAATTAAAAATATTATTTCCAACACTAGCGGCAACATTAATCCCTGCATACCACATAATATCATTTCTATCTTTTACTAGTGTAAAGAGTGCTATTGCTGCAAAAAACTTAATTGATACTGCTCTGATTGTAATGTATTTAAAATCTTCTATTCCTTGGTAAAACCAAAAAACGCCAATGGTGGTAAACAGCAAAGTAGTACTAAGTAATAGGAAAAGAGGTATATCAGCATTAATTTTTTCAATTGTAGAAGCAACAACAAATACGGCCAAATAAGCAATAAATGTGAGAGCTACATGTAATAGTAATATTTCCATAGCTACTTTAGAGCGCAAATAACTATCGTGCCTAACTATAGCTATTTCTCTAATTGCATATAATGGAATTCCTAGAGATGTAATGGTTAATATGTAACCAACTATTGAATCAAAAAACTGAACTTTACCTATTCCTTCTGCAAAGAGAATCCTTGAGGCATATGGAAATGTTATAAGTGGAAATAATATTCCGCTTATAGTATTTATAAGATTTAGTATATAGTTGCTCTTAACAGATCTTATTTCCATTTTTTAAATATCAGTAGATATTATTCTAAAAACCTAAATTATCTTTTCTTAAAATTTTATTAAAGAAATTTAAGTGCATTTCTAGAGCATAAGCCCAGTATTTCCAAGAATGTGTACCTTTACTTAAAACCAGTACATGTGGAATATTTTCTTCCTTGCATTTATTAGAGAAATCTTGTGAGCAAACTGCATATATATCATCATATCCACACGTAATTATTATTGGTTCTTTAATATTTTTAATTCTATCTATCCTATTTATTGCACTTTCTAAATCTAATCTTTCTTTTTTATCTTCTATAATTGAGCTAATCTGACTATCTTTAAGCTTAGTCTGCTGTAAATTAAGAACTCCGCTCATACTACCAGCAGAACAAAAATTTGATGGATTATCAATAAACAGATTAATTGCTCCATGTCCACCCATACTTAAACCAGTAATAAATGTACTGTCTGGCACTAATGAATATTTCTTTTGCATTGCCGGAAAAAGAGAATTATCAAAAAAATCTCTCCATTGCATTTTATTTTTATCTGAGTTATTTAAGTACCAACTATTGTAAAAGCCATCGGGACATATAATTCTAAATCCGCTTTTATTACTAATCTGTTGTAAATCGCATTTATTGCTCCAATCTTTGTAGCACCCACTCCAACCGTGCAATAAAAATACAGTAGCTACATTCTTTATTGTGTTTTGTGGGCTGAATACTAAAACAGAATCATTACACTTAAGATCTTTAGATTCTATTACTATAAGTTCTTGGCAATAAGCTATTTGAGGTGATATTAGGAGCCATAGTGCTACTATTCTAAATAAATATTTCATATTAAACAGATGTTTTTTATTTTTTTTAATACGCTTTTGCAAAAATAGCTTAATTTTGTGATATGGAAGGAATAAATATACAAAAAACTAAAAACATATTAAAAAGCAAGAGCATTTATATAAGCCTTGCTATTGCTTTTGCGCTAATGTTGTTAATTTTCCCTAAGGAGGGTAAATTTAAGTACGAATATCAAAAAGGTAGGCCATGGCTTTATCAAACTTTAACTGCGCCAATAGATTTTCCAATTTTAAAGACTCAAGCAGAGCTAATTAAGGAGAGAGATGCTGCCGCTGAAAAAATAATACCATACTATATCTATGATAAAGATGTAGTAAACGAGCAATTACAATTGCTTTCAGATCTTGTTGCTCGTAGATCCTTATCTACAGTTGTAGAAAACGCTATTGTTAGCTCATTCCAATATATTTATAACAAAGGAATATTACAAAGAGATCTTGCTCTTAGCAATAGAAATAATTTAAGTGCATACATACTTATACAAAGGAATAAAAGGGCAGAAGAAGAACCTATTGGAGCTATATATACAAAGCAGCAGGCGCAAAGTGCCCTGTTAGAGAATCTTAATACAGATCTTCCCGACATAAATGTAGAT
>CAXYUL010000171.1:0-4500 GCA_964292095.1 uncultured Bacteroidales bacterium
GCGGTAGCTTGTTAACTGCAGAGTATGAGGGATGTAGCAGAGCAAAATTTGGTTTTGATAAGGTTATTATGCTTGCTGGTGGTGTTGGCTATGCTAAAAAACGCGATGCTTTAAAAGATGTGCCAGGTATTGGCGATAAGGTTGTTTTGTTGGGTGGTGATAATTATAGGATTGGAATGGGCGGAGGCGCTGTAAGCTCTGTTAATACAGGAGAGTTTGCCAATGCTATTGAGCTTAATGCTATACAACGTTCTAACCCAGAAATGCAAAAACGAGCATATAATGCAATTAGATCACTTGCAGAGAGCGATAATAATACCATAATTTCTGTTCACGACCATGGCGCAGGTGGGCATTTAAATTGTTTAAGCGAGCTAGTTGAACAAACAGGCGGAAATATAGATATTAGCAAGTTGCCTGTTGGCGACCCTACCCTAAGTTTAAAGGAGATAATAGGAAATGAGAGCCAAGAGAGAATGGGCTTGGTAATGAAAGAGAGTGATATTAAACAACTTAAAGCTATTGCAGATAGAGAAAGAGCTCCTATGTATGTTATTGGTGAAACTACTGGTAAACATAATTTTACTTTAAAAAATGAGAAAACAGGAGAGGCTGCCATAGATTTAGCTATTGATGATATGTTTGGAAGTGCTCCTAAAACTTATATGGAGGATGTTACAGCAGAGTATGAGTTTGCGCCTCTAAATTATAGTACTAGCAAGTTTGAGTACTATTTAAATCAAGTTCTTCAGTTAGAGAGTGTTGCTTGTAAAGATTGGCTTACAAATAAGGTAGACCGTTCTGTAACAGGCTTAATAGCTACTCAACAATGCACAGGAGAAATTCAGTTACCTCTAAATAATTTAGGTGTTACAGCTATTGGGTATAATAGTAAAGAAGGTATTGCAACTTCTATGGGTCATGCGCCATTGGCTGCTTTAGTTGATAGTGCAGCGGGCTCTAGATTAGCAATAGCAGAGGCTCTTACTAATGTTATTTGGGCCCCTATAAAAGGTGGCTTAAGTTCTATTTCTTTGAGCGCTAACTGGATGTGGCCATGTAGAAATAAAGGCGAGGATGCCAGATTATATAAGGCGGTAAAGGGTGCTAGTAATTTTGCATGTGATTTAGGTATTAATATTCCAACAGGGAAAGACTCTATGAGTATGACCCAAAGATACCCAAATGGAGATAAGGTTCTTTCTCCTGGTACCCTAATTGTATCTACAGTTGCACCTGTGAGCGATATTAGCAAAACTGTTAATCCTTGCTTAAAGGATAATTTAGAAACAGTTCTAGTTTATCTTCCATTTACAAATGGAGCTTTTCCTCTTGGAGGATCGGCTTTTGCCCAAGTAATTAATCAGGTAGGTAATACTATTCCCGATATAAAAGATCCAGCTTATTTTGCTAAGTGCTTTGATGCTGTTCAGAAGCTAATTGATAGTGGATTGGTACTAGCTGGTCACGATATTTCGTCGGGAGGATTAATAACTGCTATCTTAGAAATGTGCTTTCCTAGCACAAAACTTGGCATTAGCTTAAATGCTAAATCGCTAGAAATGTTGGCTAAGATAGAGGAGGCTTCTTGTGGAACCAAGTGTTTTGAGTGTGAGGGTAAACGTCCTAATGATTTAATATTTAATGCTTTATTTAGCGAAACCCCTGCAGTCTTACTTCAGATAGAAGCTGGCAAATTAGAGGAGATTAGCTCTATTTTAAATATAGTTAGCGCAGCTACTCCGGCAGAGGTGGCATCGGGATTGGCTAAGGCTTATATTATTGCTAGCCCACTGCCTGTTAGAAAGTTAGTTATTACAGGCTTTAGAGATAATTTGTCTTTAGATATTAATGCTTTAAGAGATGTTTGGTATAAAACTTCTTATTTGTTTGATGTTAGGCAGGTTGGAGAAAAACTTGCTGCTGAGCGTTATCAGAATTACAAGAAGCAGGCTCTAGTGTATGAGTTCCCTAAGAATTTTGATGGGCAGATTGCTAGCGATGGTAATAGAAATGGTACTAGCGCTGTTGCTAAAAATGATGCTCCTATTGCCGCTATAATTAGAGAGAAGGGCTCTAACGGAGATAGAGAGATGGCTTGGGCTCTTCATTTAGCTGGCTTTAGAGTTAAAGATGTGCATATGACAGATCTTGTTAATGGACGCGAAACATTAGAGGAAGTAAAAATGATTGTTTTTGTTGGAGGTTTTTCTAACGCCGATACGCTTGGCTCGGCTAAAGGATGGGCTGGTGCTTTCCTTTATAACGATAAGGCTAAAATGGCATTGGATAATTTTTATGCTAGAAAAGATACTTTGAGCTTGGGTATTTGTAATGGTTGCCAACTTATGGCAGAGCTAGGGCTTTTAACCCCTGCTAACAGAGAGCTTTCTCCTAAGATGTTGCATAACGATTCTCATAAATATGAGAGTGCGTTTATAGGACTTAACGTAGAAGATTCTCCTTCTATTATGCTTAAATCTCTAAGTGGTAGCAAGTTGGGAATATGGGTTGCCCATGGTGAGGGTAAGTTCTCGTTTCCAGCACAAGAGATAACAAATGGCTCATACAATTTTAAAGATTTTAAAGTAGCAGCACGCTATAATTATAAAGAATATCCGGCTAATCCTAATGGCTCGCCAGATGGAATAGCAGCTATTTGTAGTAATTGCGGTAGGCATTTAGCAATGATGCCTCATCCAGAACGTTGTATAAGACCTTGGAACTGGGCATATTACCCTAGCGATAGAGCTAATAATTCTAGTGCAAAACAAGATAAAGTTACACCTTGGTTTACAATGTTTAAAGATGCTTATAATTGGTGCTGTAATAGTAAATAATAATTTTAATAATTAAAAATTAAGAATATGGCAAAGTTACCTAAGATTTTTATTTTGGATACAAATGTTATCCTACACGACCACAAGTCTATATATAATTTTCAGGAGAATGACCTAGTGATTCCTGTTGCTGTGCTAGAGGAGCTAGATAAGTTTAAGAAAGGTAACGACCAGCTTAATTTTAATGCTAGAGAGTTTATTCGCTCTATAGACCAAATATCAGACCCTAGGTTATTTAACGGACATGGCTACCCTCTTGGCAAAGGACGTGGTACGCTTACAATTTCTCTTAATAAAGCTTTTCCAAAAGAGCTAGAGAACTCGTTTAAAGAGGATATTCAAGACCATAGAATACTAGCAACTTCTATTTGGTTTAAGCAACATTACCCCGACCGCATTGTAGCTTTGGTTACAAAGGATGTTAATCTTAGAATGAAGGCAAAGGCGCTTGGTATGTTGGCCCAAGATTATTTAACCGACCATATAGAAGAAAAGAGGGTTGAGCAAAATGCACAACGTATACAGTTTGTTAAAGGATTAGATATAAAATATTTACAACAGATTGCCAATTCAAAAGAGGGTGTGGATATTGATGAACTTAGGTACAAAAATCTACCATGTAATCAGCTCTATAGGTTTAGGCTTCCCGACACATTTAAGCTAGACCCTAGCTTAAGCGTTGGTGCAAACTCAAAAAACTTGTTAGCTAGGTATAACGATGCTAGCAAGCACATTGAGCGAGTGGAAGTGAGTAGTGCCTATGGCATATCTGCCCGCAACGAGGAGCAAGCCTTTGCCTTGAGCCTTCTTCTTAACCCCAACATAAAACTCATTTCTATTACAGGTACTGCTGGAACAGGTAAAACGCTTTTAGCTTTGGCTGCCGCTTTGGCTCAAAATGGCGATTATGATCAGGTGCTTCTTGCTAGGCCTGTTATTCCGCTAAAGAATCAAGAGATTGGTTTTTTGCCAGGTGATGCTAAAGAAAAGATTGGACCATATATGCTTCCATTATACGATAACCTAGCCGTAATAAAAAAGAATTTTAAAGAGTCTTCTAAAGAAAATACACAAATAGAAGATATGTTAAGAAGAGAGAAATTACTTATCTCTCCCCTAGCTTATATTCGTGGCCGTTCTCTGTCTCGTATTTTCTTTATAGTTGATGAGGCTCAAAACCTAACACCTCACGAGGTTAAGACAATTATTACACGTGCTGGCGAAGGTACTAAAATAGTTTTTACAGGAGATATAGACCAAATAGACCAGCCATACCTAGATAAATGGTCTAATGGCCTTACCCACCTAAACGACAAACTTTTTGGAGAGGCCTTATTTGCCCATGTGCATTTATTGCATGGCGAAAGGTCAGAGCTTTCCGAACTTGCCGGCAAAAAGCTCTAAAATAAGCTACCACATATATCCAAAACCAAATCTTGGAGCCGATACATAAAAGTATAACCATTACATATAACTTTTCTACAGCTCCAACTTCTTTTTGGTCTGGCAACAGCACAAACCACCATGGTACAAGCATTAATGCCATAATTTACATGCTAGCAATAACAGTAAGCCCAGCACACCCTACAAAACCCAAAAATTTTGTAGGGTGTGCTACTATAAGATAGCTGCCATGCGCTTTTGGCTAATATTGCAAGCT
>CAXYUL010000172.1:0-4459 GCA_964292095.1 uncultured Bacteroidales bacterium
ATACAAATCTGTTTAGACCACCTTATGCCAGAATTGGGCCTAATCAAGCTAGAGTGTTGAGCGAAAGATATAATATTATAATGTGGGATATTTTAAGCAGAGATTATAACAGAAATATATCTGGAAAAAGATGCGCAAAGAATGTTATTCCATATTTAGAACCAGGCTCTATTGTGGTATTTCATGATTCTATAAAATGCGCTAAAAATTTATGGGTTGCCTTACCTGATGTATTAGAGGCAATTAAAACTAAAGGTTTAATTTGTAAAAGAATAGAAAAGTAAATATTATGAATGTGTTAATTCTTGGCTCTGGAGGAAGAGAGCATGCCCTAGCGTGGAAAATTAAGCAAAGTGAGTATTGTGATAATCTTTTTTGTATGCCTGGTAATCCAGGTACAGCTCAATTATCAACCAATCTTAAGGGAGATATAAAAGATTTTGAACAAGTTAAAAATAACGTATTAAACTATAAGATAGATTTAGTAATAGTTGGGCCAGAAGACCCATTAGTTAATGGTATTGCCAATTTTTTTGCTAATGATAAATTGCTTAATAAAGTCCATTTTATAGGACCATCTAAAGAGGGAGCAATGTTAGAGGGGAGTAAGGATATAGCAAAAGATTTTATGCGCAGGCATAATATTCCAACAGCTAAATATAGAACATTTGATATAAACACCATAAATGAAGCAGAATTATTTATAGAAAGTTTAAGACCCCCTTATGTTCTTAAAGCAGATGGCCTTGCAGCTGGAAAAGGAGTTCTTATAGTGGATGATAAAGAAGAAGCTAAAATGGAACTAAAATCTATGCTTAGCGGAAAATTTGGTGCAGCTGGCAATAAGGTAGTAATAGAGGAATTTTTAAATGGGATAGAACTTTCTGTATTTGTGCTTACTGATGCAAAATCATATCTTATTTTACCAGTGGCAAAAGATTATAAGAGAATAGTAGACGGAGATAGTGGACTTAATACAGGTGGAATGGGAGCTGTATCGCCTGTATGTTTTGCTGATTTAGCTTTTATGCAAAAGGTAGAAGAGAGAATTATTAAACCAACCATTGATGGCTTAGCTGCAGATAAGATTGATTATAAAGGCTTTGTATTTATTGGTTTAATGAACTGTAATGGGGATCCTTATGTGATAGAGTATAATGTTAGAATGGGTGATCCAGAAACAGAGGCTGTACTTACAAGGATAGATTCAGATTTGCTTGCTCATTTAATTGCCTTATCTAGTGGAAAACTCAAAGGAGAGAAACTACTTATATCAGACAAATGTGCTTTAACAGTTGTATGTGTTAGTGGAGGGTATCCAGAAAGTTTTGAAAAAGGACTAGAAATTAATGGATTAGATTCGGTTAATGCGCTTATATTTCATTCTGGAACAAAAGAGGAAGAAGATAAATTACTTACTAATGGTGGAAGAGTATTTGCTGTTACAACTAATGATAATGATATTAAGGCAGCTAGGGCTAATATTTATAAAGAAATTGATAAAATATTATATAAAGGAAAGTATAGAAGGGGTGATATTGGCTTAGATATAATTAATTTTAATAAATAGTTTATGAAGTCGAGGGATGGATTTTGGGTATACGTTCTTGTGCTATCTTTGATATTACTAATTGGCAGTGCCTTATTTATCCCTGCTTCAGAAAATATAATATGGAGTAGTCCTTTAACTTTAGGCTGGCTAGATTTGAGCTTTTGCGATAATTGGTATAATACTATTTCTGTTTGTTTAAGTTTAGCTTTTTCTGCTCTTATTACCTTTTCTGCCTATATTTTGTACGAAAAGGTGGCAAGTTATACCTTTAGTTTTAAGTATATTGCTTTGTTTTTGCTTTTATTTATATATTCAAATCCAGCGTCAATCTATTTTAGTCCTATATTTGTAGCATCTTTGGCTTTGTTATGGGCTCAAACCTCATACATTAACTCAAAGAAATTCTTATCTATGTTTTTAGTGTCTTTTTCGGCAATTTGTTATGCCCCCCTAATTTGGGCTATTCCACTTGTTTTTATATTGGCACTAATTCAACAGCAAAATTTCTTAAAAAATTTAATAATAATCTTGACTGGTTTAATATGCCCATTTGTTTATTTATTAGCTTTTAGATTCTTTATGTTTTCTGACCTTAGTTTCTTTATAGATGAGTATATTAGAGAAGCTACAACTGTAAAACTATTTTACTCATTAAACTTTTCTGTCCTATTTCAATTAGCTTGTATAGTTATTATCTCGTTAATAGTTATAACACGTATATTAATGAGATTTAATAGATTTAAGGTATTTAATAGAGATGTGCTAAAAATAGAAATGGTGGCACTTTTAATAAATACCACCATATTCTTTATTTTTTCTTCTAAGAATTCATTTCCTTTGGTAATCTTATTAGCTCCCTCATGGGCTTTTATCTATTCTTTCTATTTAATAAATATAGAGGGAAATAAAAGAAGTTATGTAGAGATGATCTTAATTATATCTGCATTTTTTATAGCTAGATTGTCTTATTTTGTTCTACCAGGGTAAACCTTAAGAGCTTCTTCTAAACATTTAAGAGCTGCTTTAAGATCTTCTATTTTTAGAACATAGGCTATTCTAACCTCGTTTGTACCTTTGTTTGGACTAGCATAAAAACCTGCAGCAGGAGCAACCATTACAGTTTGTTTATTCCATTCAAAATCCTCTAATAGCCATTGAGCAAATTTATCTGCATCATCAACAGGTAGTTTGGCAATTGTGTAGAAAGCACCCATTGGCATTGGTGTAAATACGCCAGGGATTTTGTTTAGACCCTCTACTAGTACATTTCTTCTGTTAATATATTCGTCTCTTACTGCTTTAAAATATGATTGTGGGGTTGCAAGTGCACCTTCTGCTGCAATTTGACCGTATGCAGGAGCACATAAACGAGCTTGAGCATATTTCATTACGGCTTGCATCACTTGCTTGTTCTTAGAAACAATTGCTCCAACTCTAACGCCACATAAGCTATATCTTTTAGACACAGAATCTAAAAGAATTACATTGTCTTCTAATCCTGGAATATGCATACAAGAGTAGTGAGGTGCATCTGTGTAGCAGAATTCTCTATAAACCTCATCTGAATATATGTATAATCCGTGTTTTTTTGCTATTTCACCTAATTTAACAATAGATTCCTTAGAGTAAAGTGTTCCAGTGGGATTCCCTGGATTACATATAAGTATACCTTTTGTTTTTGGAGTTATATGTTTTTCAAACTCTTCTATGTCGGGAAGCTTAAATCCATCCTCTATGGATGTAGTTATTGGAACTAATTTAACGTCGTTTTGGAGTGCAAATGAGTTGTAGTTTGTGTAGAAAGGTTCTAATACTATTACCTCATCTTGTGGATTACAAGTAACTGCTAAAGCAAGTTGGACAGCCTCTGTTCCACTTCCGGTAACTATTAAATCGCCTATTTCTATATTAATTCCAATTCCTTGATAATATTTAACCAATCCTTTTCTGTATGATTCGTTTCCTGCAGAATTAGAGTATTCTATAACCTTTAATTGGCAATTCTTAACAGCATCTAGTGCCTCTTTTGGAGACTCTATATCTGGTTGTCCAATATTTAAGTGATAAACTTTAACTCCCCTTTTCTTTGCAGCCTCTGCAAAAGGAACCAATTTTCTAATTGGGGAAGAAGGCATTGCCTGTGCTTTTTTTGATAATGTTAGCATAGCGTTTTACGTTTAATTTTATTATGTGTTTATGTTTAGCTTTTTTGCTTTTCTTATTTTGTAAGTTCCAACATAAATTGCTCAATCTTAGTTTGGAGTTTAGATGTTGGCGCTGTATAGTTATTTACCAAAATTGCAAATTTAACTAAGCCATTGCTCTTGCTCTGCACATATCCCGCATAGCATTTTACTCCAGACAATGAGCCACTCTTAGCATGTATTTTTTCCTTATCTTCTTTGCTTGCATTTTTGAGTACATTTTTTAGAGTTCCGCCATTTCCAGGGATTGGTAAACTTTCAAAAAACTTAGCAAAGTTAGCGCTTTCTTTCATCTTTGTATAATAATTGCAGAAAAATTCTGGCGAAACATAATTTTGTCTAGATAAGCCACTTCCGTCTGCCATTTCTAAGCCCCAAACATTAACTCCCATATCTATAAGAATTTTCTTTACTGCTACAAGAGATGAATCTATTGAGCCTACTTTTGTCATTTGTTTTCCAATGGTTTTTAAAATTGTTTCTGCAAAGAAATTATTGCTAATTCTATTGGTAACATTAACAATTTTCCAAAGTTCAGGTGAATAGGTCTGGCAAATATTAAAAAGGATGGTGCCAAATTTAATATTCTCTATATCTTCTATGCTTCCCGATACACTAATCTTAGCTTTTTCTTCTAAACATTTTTTAAAGTGCGAAGCACAACTTAAGTGGGGAAATTTATTTGAATTATCTGATTTTATAT
>CAXYUL010000173.1:0-4443 GCA_964292095.1 uncultured Bacteroidales bacterium
AAGAAGAATGTCCTAAAACCTCTTTAATACTATTTAGGTCTGCTCCATCATTTAGTAAGTGTGTTGCAAATGAATGTCTTAGCACATGCGGCGTGTTTTTACCTCCTAAATCTTTCAAACGTATCAATTCATCTTTAACTACCTTATTTACAAACTCTAGGTATAAGCTATCTCCCCTATTTGTTAAAAAAAAACTCTCTGTTTTCTTAGTACCTAGCACCTGTTTTCTTTTGTTCAAATATAGCAAAATTTTTTCATACAACAATGGAATAATTGGAATTTCTCTTTCTTTACTTCCCTTACCAATAATTTTAAATATCTTTCTTGCAGAATCAAAGTTACTTAACTTAAGAGAACACAGCTCTGCACGGCTCATTCCCGTAGAGTATAAAATTAAAATTACCAGCTTATTACGTATAAACTCATATTCTTTTTCTAGCTTTTTTTCTAAATTATCTTCTTCTAAATTTGCCTCTAAACATGCCAACTTGTTAGTATTTAGTATAAATCCATCTGCAAAGTAGTTAGTTAAAATATCCTTATCATAAAACTCTGGCAAAAGCTTTTTTTCCTTTGGCCTTCTTATTTCTGTAAGCGGATTCTTTTTTAAATCTCCCTTCTTAAGCAAAAAATTACAAAAGCTACTTAGTGCGCTTAAAAATAAATTTACTGTTCTTGCATTTAATTGAGATTCTATACAAAACGACACAAACGCTCTTATATTAAAAGCACTAAGCAAAGATAATTGCTCTTTCTCGCTAACATTGCGTAAAAATTCTGTATTCTCTTTATGCATAGCAATATCCCTATCATATACATAACAATAGAATCGCAAAATGGCATCGCCATAAAGCTGAACAGTATAAGTAGAGTATCGCTTTTGCACCCTAAGATAATCTAAAAAAACCTCAAATAAGGCGGGCATAATTAGTGTCTTTTATTTTTCCCAAATATACTAAAAGTATTACATTTGCAATAAAAAATAAAGCTATGTCTAACTTTGCACTTATTGGTAATCCCATTGCCCACTCAAAAAGCCCGCAACTTTTTAAGGCAGCTTACGGAGAGGAGCATAATTATACTCTAATTCAAACTCCTCACATAATGGAGGCCCTAACTGCATTTTTAGAGGGCGACTACAAAGGAATTAATATAACTGCCCCATTTAAAGAGCAAATATTTAGCCCCACAATAATTGATTTTCTTAATAAAAATTATAATTTTATTCCCGACAAAATATCACAATCCTTAGCTTCCGCTAATATCCTAATAAAAGATGGCGGAAATATAAGAGCATATAACTCAGACTACTTTGGAGTAAAACTTACAATTGAAGATATAGTTAAACAAGGATACAAGATAGAAAATGTGGCAGTAATTGGGCTTGGCGGAGCTGGAAAGGCTGCTGCACTAGCAATTAAAGACATGGGATACAAGCTTTACATAATAAACAGAAGCGATAAAAGCCAATTTGCAGAACAGATTTCTTGTAAATACCTAGCATTAGAGCAAGCTAAAGAATGTATAAAAGATACACAACTTACAATATACACACTTGGACTATATTTAAGCCACATAGAAGAAGCTCTAAAACTTTTTCCACAAATAGTATTTGAGGCAAACTATGCTAATCCATCCTTTCAAAACATATATACACTTTCTCATCTAACTACGCCAAATACCATAGAAAATAATGGTTTATATGTTAGCGGTTTACATTGGCTGCTAAACCAAGCAATACCTGCCTTTAAGCTCTTTACCGGCCAAATACCACAAAATATTAAAATGGTAACTAAGGTAAATCCTTAATGATTGCCTTGATTAATGATAATGACTCTGGCTCATTAAGCTTTATAGCTTTACAGAGGCTCTAGTAAGAGCTAAATTAATCTAATTTGTCGGGAAGCATATTTTATATAAAACGTATTCCCGTTCATTAAGATAAAGTAAAATTGATAATTAGACTTATATCTGTTCACAAATTAATAGATATTTTGGCAAAAATCACATGTAGTTCCTGCCTTTTAAGTATTTACAGACCAAAAGATACATGGCTAATAAATAAAGAATTTAATAAATTTAAAAGAAATTGTATATTATAGCTATGAGTTTAAAAGAATAATACTTAACTTTGAGCAATAATTTTTAAGATAAAAGATATGTCATTCAACAAAGTATTATTAATTGGAAACGTGGGTAAAGAGCCTGAAATTAGACATTTAGAATCAGGAACATCGGTAGCTTCATTTACTCTAGCTACCACAGAAAGGTTTAAAGACAAATCGGGGGCAGTACAAGATCAAACCGAGTGGCATAATATTGTATGCTGGAGAAATTTGGCGGAACTTACAGAAAAATATATTAATAAAGGAAGCCAAATTTTTATAGAAGGAAAGATTCGCACAAGGAGCTGGACAGATCAAAGTGGGCAAAAAAGATATACTACAGAAATAATAGCAGATAATATTCGTTTGCTAGGTAAAAGAGGCGATATGGCTAGCGCTGCGCCAAGTTATGGCGGCAGTTCAAATGGATCGGCTAGTGGCACATCATCAAATCCATATCAAGGAAGTTCTTATAGTGCAATGGGTCAAGCTAATATGCCAGAAGAAGATGGCGCAGATGATCTTCCATTTTAATTTTAAAAAATCTTTAATTCAATAATAGTTAATTAACATGAAAGTAGATGTTGTTTTGGGTCTTCAATGGGGAGATGAAGGTAAAGGAAAAATAGTAGACGTTCTTGCTGCAAGTTATCCCGTAATAGCAAGATTCCAAGGAGGACCAAACGCTGGTCACTCTCTCCATTTTGAGGGTAAGAAATTTGTTCTTCATACTGTTCCTTCTGGAGTTTTTAGAAAAAATGCTATAAACTTAATAGGTAATGGAGTTGTAATAGATCCAATTATTTTTAAACAAGAATGTATGGAGATAGAGGCAACTGGTGTACCGGTAAAAGAAAGAGTGGTTATTTCTAAGAAAGCACATTTAATTCTTCCTACACATAGAATTATTGATGCAGCGTCTGAGGCATCTAAAGGTAAATCTAAAATTGGCTCAACTTTAAAAGGAATTGGGCCAACCTACATGGATAAAACAGGTAGAAACGGTTTAAGAGTAGGTGATACACTTGCAGATGATTTTAAAAATAGATTTGAAACTCTAAAAAACAAACATATTGCGTTTTTAGCTCAATATGATTTTGCATATAATGCTCAGGAAAAAGAGGCAGAATGGATGGAAGCTATAGAGTATCTAAAAGGCTTTAAGTTAATAGATGGAGAATATGCTGTTAATAAATATATTCAAGATAACAAAAAGGTTCTTGCAGAGGGTGCTCAAGGCTCTATGCTAGATATAGACTTTGGTTCTTATCCTTTTGTTACTTCATCTTCTACAACTTGCGCTGGCGTTTGTACAGGATTGGGTGTTGCCCCTGGTAAAATAGGAACAGTTTATGGAATATTTAAAGCATATTGCACAAGAGTTGGTAGTGGCCCTTTCCCAACAGAGCTTTTTTGCGAAACTGGAGAAGAACTTAGACAAAAGGGCTTTGAATTTGGTGCAACAACTGGCAGACCTAGAAGAACAGGATGGTTAGATCTTGTTGCTCTTAAATATGCTATAATGCTAAACGGTATTACTAATCTAATTATGATGAAGGCCGATGTATTAGATACATTTGATACAATTAAAATTGCTACAGCATATAAAGTTAATGGTGTTGAAACTAATCAAGTTCCTTACGATACTTATGCAGAAATAGAGCCTGTTTACAAAGAGTTTAAAGGTTGGAAAAAAGACCTTACTTCAATTAGGAAAGAAGAAGAACTTCCTTTTGATTTTATGAATTATGTTAGATTTATAGAAAAAGAGCTTGGACTACCTATTAGCATAATATCTTTAGGCCCAGATAGAGAGCAAACAATTGAAAGATAAATACCATAGCTATTTGAGTAAAAAAAGTTAAAGGTGAGGATGACTAAAAACAAAAAAAGTTAGTCGTCCTCTTTTTTTATCTCCTAACACAGCTCTTCTGGATTTATTGGTCCCATACTTCTACAGTATAATCCCTTATCGCTACATAGCTTTTCTCTTGCTATCATATTTTAATTTGAGACGCATTCCCATTAGTAAACATCCTCTTTGCTTGCTTGGCTTTAAGTTATGGCCTGCGTGCACTTAAGAAAAGTTATAGTGTTTGGATAGTGCTTAGACCTTGTTGTTCCTACAATTCTACCTTGCTTCTATTGTTAGGCAGCTAACTATACCTTTAATTAGTAGTGGTAATGTCTTGCCAGTAATGTATGATAATTGTTGCCAGGCATTTAGGTGTGGCATTACTGCTAGGCGGTATGTTGTTGTGGCTTTGCTTGTGCATTAAACTAAGACATTAATGGCTTATGTTCTGGCTGGGCGATATGTTTTGGTGTTGTTGCTGGG
>CAXYUL010000174.1:0-4422 GCA_964292095.1 uncultured Bacteroidales bacterium
AGTTTTGCTGCCTTTCTTAATGGAAGCACTTTCTGTATTTCGCTAAACATATTAGTAAAAACCACTCCCTCTGCCTTATAGCTCTCTAAGAAATTATCCATTAGCACCTTTATATTATCATCATTAATTTTAGCTTCTGAGTTAAGAGCTGAATTCAATTTTTCTAAACTACGCATAGTATTTCTATGTACTATACCACGACGTTTCCAATACTCATTGTACACTGGCCAAAACTTAGCTGCTTCTTGTGGCGAAAGATCTAAGTATTGCGTAAAAAATGCTATCTTTTGAGAATGTACTACCGCCATATCTTGTTTACGGCCACTGTTATTACATCCCGTTTCTCCATGCACCACTTGAGCATGTAAAGAAAATAGACTTATACAACTAACTATTATTGTAAAAATAAATCGCATCATAATTATTTTAATATTATTCTAATGAAGCTAAGGTAATAATTGATATATTAGAATCTATTAAATACTCCTCTATATCTTCTGTCTTAATTGCATTGTCATTTTTTAGCCCAAACTCTTTACTAAGGCTATCTGTCAATATTGTATTGTCGTTGTTTAAAATAGCCTCATTTTGCTGAGCTAATTCTATATTACTTTTAATTTGACTTGTATTTGTTAAATCTAACACTAAATATCCCAAACCAATAATAATTCCAAACACAATAGTAAGAGCAAAACTTGCCTTAAGCAAACCAAAACGGCTAGGCTCATCTACTATTATATTTTCCTTATCACTAGCTTTAATTTTAGCATTTAGTTCCTCCTCAACACAAGTAAAATACGCTTGAGGTAAACTAAAGGGGTTTTCCTTTAACTTTGGAGTTTGCAGAATATCAGTTTGTTCTATTTTGCCTCCTAATTTCATATTTCCTTCTTTCTGTCTCATATTGTTTAGACTATCCATAAACTTAAAAGATTAATCTTTATAAAAAACACACCTTGTTATTCTTCCCATTCTCTCTCTATTGCTTTTTTTACCTTCTCGTAAGCATGATGATAAGATGCCTTTAAGGCTCCAACCGAAGTTCCCATTATCTCAGACATTTCCTCATATTTCATATTTTGAAAATACCTAAGACTAAAAACTGCACGTTGTTTGTCGGGAAGAGAAATAATAGCTTTATGGAATAAAACCTGAAGTTTGTCTCCATTAAAATATGGTTCTTGTTCTATTTTGTTTTCTAAATAGGCATCATAATTACTTAGAGAAATAAATGCAATAAGCTTCTTCCTTCTAAGAAAGGTAAGAGCCTGATTAGTAGCTATCCTATATAACCAAGTGTAAATTTTGCTATCGTTTCTAAACTCATCTATCCCCTGCCAAGCCTTAATAAAAGTTATTTGCAATAGATCATTGGCATCATCATGGGAGCCACAAAGCTCCCTAATGTGCCAATACAAACGATCGCTATACTTTCTAACAAGATGATTGAAAGCCTGTTGCGTTTCGCCCTGCTTATAGAGTGCAAGTATCTGGTTATCTTCAATCATTATATAAAAAGTTAAAGGAGAAGTCCTATTTAAATTATTTTTTTCTGCTAATAGCTTTTTCTGCAGCTAAAACAATATGCTCTGCATCTAATCCATATTCTGCCATTAGTGCACTTGGAGTACCACTTTGTCCAAATTTATCATCTATGGCAACAAATTCTACTGGAGCAGGAGTATTTCTAGCTAATACTCCCGATATGTCTTCACCCAAACCGCCAGCAATAAAATGCTCTTCTGCTACAACAACAGCCTTGGTTTTAGCTACAGACTCTAAGACGGCTGAAACATCTAAAGGTTTAATTGTATGTATATTTATTACCTCTGCCTTTATTCCTTTTCCCTCTAGCTTAATTGCTGCTTGAATTGCTTCCCATACTAAATGACCCGTTGCAAAAATTGAAATGTCGCTACCCTCTATTAATTTTAGAGCCTTGCCTATTTCAAATTTTTGATCTGCAGGGGTAAAGTTAGGAACAGATGGCCTTCCAAAACGTAAGTAGACCGGTCCTTGATATTCTCCTGCAGCAATTGTTGCTGCCTTTGTTTGATTATAATCACAAGGATTTATAACAACCATATTTGGCAACATTCTCATAAGACCAAGATCCTCTAAAATCTGATGAGTTGCACCATCTTCTCCAAGAGTAATACCTGCATGAGACGCTGCAATTTTTACATTTGTATTTGAATATGCTACCGATTGCCTAATTTGATCATAAACTCGTCCTGTAACAAATGCAGCAAATGAACCTACAAAAGGAATCTTTCCTGTAAGAGCCATTCCTGCTCCAACTCCAATCATATTTGCCTCGGCTATTCCTGCTTGAAAAAATCTATTAGGAAAATCCTTAGCAAAAGCCTCCATCTTAAGTGAGCCTGTAAGGTCTGCACATAGAGCTGTAACTTTATCATTTCTTTTTCCAAGTTCATATAATCCAGCGCCAAAGCCACTTCTTGTATCTTTGCTACCTGTATTGATAAAATCTTCTTGTTTCATTATTGTAATATATTATTTTCTAGTTATAAAATGGATTTTGCCTTGCAAACTACTAATAATCAGATAAAGTAGATTTTAATTGCAATAAAGCTTTTTCTGCCTGATCTGGTTTTGGCGCTTTACCATGCCACTCGCAAGTTCCTTGCATAAAGTCTACACCTTGACCCATATTAGTCTTCATTAAAATCATTACTGGTTTATTTGCCCTAGCAGCAATAACTTTAGCATCTTTAAAGGCTGTTAGTATTGCATCAATATCATGGCCATTAGATACAATAGTTTCCCAGCCAAATGCACTCCATTTCTTTTCTAAATCTCCTAAGCCAGCAACCTGCTCAACTGTACCATCTATTTGCTGTCCATTCCAATCTGTAATTGCAATTAAATTATTAATCTTTTGATGAGCTCCAAATGTTGCAGCTTCCCACACCTGCCCCTCTTGGCTCTCTCCATCTCCTAACAGAACATAAACATAATTATTATCTCCATCTAATTTCTTTCCTAAAGCGGCTCCAATAGCAACTGACAAACCTTGGCCTAAGGAGCCAGCAGATTCATAAACGCCTGGTAAATGATGGTCTACAGAAGGATGACCTTGTAAACGGCTTCCCATTTGTCTAAAAGTTGATAATTCTTCTACTGGGAAATAGCCGCTTCTAGCCAATACGCTATAAAAAACAGGAGAAATATGTCCTGCAGAAAGGAGAAACATATCATTTCCCTTTCCATCTCTTTTCCAATTTTTAGGATTATGATTCAACTCTTTAAAAAATAAGGCAGTAAGAATATCTGCACTACTTAAACTACCACCTGGATGTCCAGATTGAGCAGCCGTTACCATTCTTATAATATCCCTTCTAACCTGCGAAGCTATATTATTAAGTTCCTGAGTATTATACATTATGTATTGATTTTGTGTTTTTGTGTATTTGGCGCAAAGTTACAAAAAAAAGTTTGCCTAAGCGTAAAACAGTCAAACTAATATTTTTTTACCTACTTATAGCTATTGTATGCCAATTAGCCAGCACTTACCTTTGCCCATTAAAAATCTACATAAAACCGTAGGAAAACAACTTCTAATGTTCCTAATACAAAAACCTAAAAAACTAGAGAAAGAAAAATGAACCAGCTAAATGATATAGACATAATTGAAAGAATTGTTCAATTAAATGAGTCTGAACACTTTAGCGTTTTAATAGATAAATATAAGACTATGATATTTAAACTTTGTTTAGGGTTTGCAGCAAATGAGCAAGAAGCAGAGGGTTTATTTCAAGACACTTTTACAAATGCCTTTTTAGATTTAAAAAACTTTAAAAACAAATCTAGCTTTTCTACTTGGCTATACAGAATTGGATTAAACATATGCTTAAACCACAAGCGTAAAATAAAAAACTGGCAAAACCCAAATGAAATTGAAAATATGCTAGAAAGCACCGAATATAATCCAGAAAGACTCACAATAAGTAAAGATTTGTACATAAAAATAAATGAAGCTATACTATCATTACCTAACAAACAAAAAACAGCTTTTGTACTAAGTAAATTTAACAACCTACCCCAAAAAGACATTGCAGAAATAATGCTTATTACAGAAGGGGCAGTGGAAGCGCTCCTACAAAGAGCCAAAGCCAACTTAAGAAAAATTTTAGACAAACGAGACTTTTAACAACTTATTTCCAATTAAAAAATATGAATGATAATAACAAACAAAATTTCATAAAAGAATATATTGCCATTAAAAGCAATATTCCCCTAAAAGACAATGTTATAGATTCTCTGCAAACTAAACTAGACAAAATAAAGCAAATAAAAGACAATAACATAAGTCATTTATTTGGAAAAAAGTATCTAATAGCACTAGTCGCCTCAACAATACTAGCACCTGCGATAGGCTTTGCCCTAGGCGTATGTGCC
>CAXYUL010000175.1:0-4398 GCA_964292095.1 uncultured Bacteroidales bacterium
AGCTTTGTCCCTGCTATCTGCCTAACAAAACTTTCATATACTGCATCAAGGTTTAAACCTTGGGTATGTAACAATATATCATCTTCACTAAGCCAATCACTTGTAAAGGTCCCTAATAATTTAAAGCTACCTTGTTTGTTTAGGCTTGGCTCTTTGTAGCTAGCAAGTAGCTTAACCTTACTTTCAAACCTAAGAACATAGACCACAAATACAGGAACATTCTTATCTATTAGTTCAAAAATATCTGGGTTGTAATCCTCTTTTTTGAGAATAACCTCAAACAGAGCAATTTCTTTTACAATTACTCCCTCAGCAATATTTACAGTTGATGCAGACAATTTGTTTTGCCAAACAAAGTAGTCTACATCATCTACAAAGCTACGCTTTATAGCAGCAGAAACATCTAAATGTGAATAGAACTTCTCCTTAGGCATTCTCTTGCCGTAAAATGTGCTTTTGGGTAATTGTATCATACTATCTAACTACTAGAAAACATATTAATTCAAAATCATCTAAACCCTTTATATTGCACGACATAGCCGTAGTTGTGGGGCTGCAAAAAAAGCTATCTAGTTCGCTATCCTGGCTTACTCCAATAATAGATTGTATAGCATCGGATAGTAGTTTAGAATACTTTCTCATATCTCTGCCATCTTTGGTTTGGGCATTAAATTCTTTGCAGAGTTTAAAATTTGGTTCACTGTGTCTCTTGCCCATTAAACGCATTATATCAAGTAGTTTCTTTGGTTGCAGATGATTACATAACACTTCTCCATTTTCTGATATGTAAACCATATAGAAGGGATGTAATCTATTTTGGCTATTGATATTAACGCTTTTATTGATATTTTTAAGTACATAGATAACACCTCTGCCTAGCTCATTGCTTGCCTCTGCAATGGCGTGCATACCATAAGGCACTTTATCAATTTCTCCGTGCACTTTAACATATTCGAGTAAATCGCCTCTAAATTCTCCAAGACCTAAATCCGTAATAGATATACCATCGTTCATTTCCTCTAAATCAACAATCTCTTCGTCAAGGCGTTTGAGTTGTTTACTTCTATATTCTAAGTCTCCCTTTTCAGCCTCATTTATAAGGTCATCATCTCCTGTAGAAGTCATAATTGATATACGCATACGAGTTTCTACTCTTGCCTTTAGGTTGATGTAATCATCAAGGTCCATATCGGGCCAAAAGTTTACAAGTTGTATTTTGTTATTTTTACTGCCAATACGGTCGATACGTCCAAATCGTTGAATTATACGTACAGGGTTCCAATGTATATCATAATTTATTACATAGTCGCAGTCTTGCAAGTTTTGCCCCTCAGATATGCAATCAGTAGCAATAAGAATATCAATGCAATTTTTATCGTTTGGCATAAGTAGGGCTTTTTCTTTTGATATAGGCGAAAAGCAAGTAAGAACAGAATTTAGGTCTGTACGAAGTCCTGCACAAGTTGTTCTACCATCAACCGTTCCTGTAATAAGGGCAGAGTTAAGTCCAAAATTATCTAAGACATACTTTGCTACATTATCATATAAATACTCAGCTGTATCTGAAAAGGCTGAGAAAATAATAATCTTCTTATTATCATCATTGATTGGATTCTTTAGCTTAGATTTAATTACACTATACAATGTCTGCAATTTTTCATCATCTTTTGGCTTTATATCCTGCATAAATAATAATAAAACTTCTAAAGAGCTACTATCTTCTTTTAGTTCCTTACGCCAAGAGACATAGTCCATATCAGATAAATCAATTTTAATACGCTTACCTACAGAAAATAATTCTGTGTTTTGGTCGTCAAGCTCTAAGTCTGCTTCTATTGCCGATAAATCTACTAATTCTATATCGGTACTATGTTTATCTATTTTGTTAATAGTATCATCTATTAGCTTTTTTATTCTTTCAGTTGTTAGCCTAAATGAATAAACAGAACTTTCTAGGCGTTTGAGTAGATTGGTACTCATTAGCCGTCTAATTCCCTTTTCACGACCTACTGATAACCCTGCTCCAAAGCCTTTATCTTTTTCATCAAAGTATTTCCATTTAACTGAGTTGTGAATAAATTCCGAAGGTGTATAAATACTCAAATTTAAGTTTATCAGTACATCGTATATTTCGTTATACGCCAAAGCGCCTTTCTTTAATGTAAAAGGAGGTCGCCACGAGATAGGTTTTAATCTCTCTGGAAATTTACCTATCTGCTCTACATTATAATGTTTCTCTATATGTTTACGAGATCTTGCAATAGTTACACTATCTAATACCTCAAAAAAATCAAAATCAAGTTTACTTAATAAATTATCGGTTGTTCTCTCTTTTGTTGGGAGTTTGCTCCATTTATTAAATTCTCCTTGTGCTAACTTAAATATCTCGTCTATACCTTTTTGTGTGTTAAGTTGCTTGTTTATTATAGAGGCATTACCCTCATAAGCTAGCTCTAATTGATTTTTTAAGTCGTTAAATCTATTATTTACAGGTGTAGCTGATAGCATTAACACTTTAGTTTTTACTCCCGAACGTATAACTTTATTCATTAAACGTTGATAACGATTTTGTCCTTCACTATCATTATCAACCATCTGCCCTCCGTTTCTAAAGTTATGCGATTCATCTATAACAACAAGGTCATAATTTGCCCAATTAATTCTATCTAGTGGCAGTCCATTTGATGTTCCACTTGTTCTAGATAGGTCTGTGTGGTATAGAACATCATAACGCAATCTATCTCCTGCTAGAGGGTTATTAACTAAGTTACTACGATATGTTATCCAGTTGTCTCCAAGTTTTTTGGGACATAGTACAAGAACGGATTTATTTCTGCACTCGTAATATTTTATAACAGCCAATGAAGTAAAAGTCTTTCCTAAACCTACACTATCAGCTAAGATACAGCCATTAAACTGCTCTAACTTACTAATAATATGCTGAACAGCAGTCTTTTGAAAGTCAAATAATTTATTCCAAATAATACTTTCTTTAAATCCTGTTGCTTCATTTGGCAATATATCTTCTGATAGATCTGCTAAAAACTCATTAAAGATGTTGTATAATGTAACAAAATATATAAACTCCGAACTATTTTCTTTGTAAACTTCTTCTATATGGCTAATAATTTCGTCTGTTACATCCTGCATTTTTGCTTTATCACTCCAAAGGTTGTTGAATATTTTAAGGTATTCATTACTTGTTGGTGCAGCCATTTTATTTATAGGATTTGCTATTTCATTACCTCTATCGCAGCCTAATGTAGACGTTGTAAAGCCGTTTATAGGAAGATAAACATTCTGTTCAGCTGCACCAGCAATGTGCATAAAATTTGGGATGCCGCTTGTTGTTGTATTAGATTTGAACTGTACTTTTTGTCTAATCCATTCAGCACACTCCTTTGCTATTGCACGTTGTGATAGCTCATTTCTTAACTTTATTTCAAACTCTGTCCCATACAGATTGCGCTCTCTACTTAGCCTAGGAATATAAAACTCTCTATGCTCTTTTTTTGTTTTTTCAGAAATAAATGTTGGAGAGGTAAATATAAAGCGTAGTTCATCAATATTTTTTAGTTGCTTTTTTAGCTCATCAAATGCAAAAATAGAAAAGCACGATGCGGCAATTGATAACTTATTATTCTTATCTATCGTCTGTTCTAAATCGCTTTTTAGCGTATTGCTTATATTGTCTATAAACTGCACCATTTTTTACTTAGCATTTACTGCAAAGATATGTAAATATTCACAAAAAAAATACTGCCCAATAAAAACCATTAGTTCTTATTGGGCAGTATTTTTTAAAATTTAAGAATGTGTGTTTTACACGGTATTCTAAAATTATGGCATAGCTAAGAATGTTGCTGCAAAGGCCAAAATTGCATATAACTCTGGGAATACAGCTAGAATTAGTGTTTTACCAAATACGTCTTGTCCGTTACCCATTTCGTTGATACCGTTAGCAACTAACATAGCTTGTTTTAAAGCTGAGAAGAAACCTACTAAACCTAATGCTATACCAGCAGCTAATACAGCTAGAGCAGCATTATATGTCATAGTTTGCATAGAGCTAATTCTTCCTAACATTAAGAAAAATCCAGCAAAACCGTAAAGACCCTGAGTAGAAGGAAGAGCACAAAGAATCATAGATTTTCCAAAAATATCTGGATTTTTTTTAAGCGAGCCAATAGTTGCGTTACCGCCTATTGTAACTCCATAAGTACTTCCAATACACGATAGTACCAACATAACGCCTAAGCCAACATAGGCTAAAAAGAATGGTAATTGTTCCATAATTAAATTAATTTTTAATGTTTATATTACTTTTTATTATTTATTTTTTCTTTTAAATAAGCTATAATAATTAGCTAATCTTTATTTTTTCTTTTTGGTGCATAT
>CAXYUL010000176.1:0-4386 GCA_964292095.1 uncultured Bacteroidales bacterium
GCAGAAACAGCAAGGCAGAATGTTATTGCTGGCTTTGCAGAAAAAGGGAGGTTTACGCTAATAGATGCAGAAACAGATGCAACGCTTAAAAAATTAAATGCAGAGAGACCCAAAGAAGATGTTGTGGATGAGAGTAATATTTTAAATCAAGATAAAGAACAAGCCTATAAATCATTAGGTGCAAGATATCTTATTACTGGCTCTTCAACTAATTATTCTTCTACTTCTTCTACTGTAAACGGTAAAAAAGTATACAAAAGTGTTTTAGACCTTTCATTAAAAGTATTTGATATTAATACAGGAGAGGTAGTAGCGGCAGAAATAATAAAGGGAGACTCTGGCTATACTTCTTATCCTACACAAAAAGAAGCAGATGCATCTGCGCTTACCTCTATTAAAGCTAGTATGGCCTCTTTTGTTAGCCAGTATTTTAAATTTGAAACTTCAATATTAGAACTTGGTGATGCAGATAAAAAGGGCAGGGTAAAAGAAGCTTATATTAATGGTGGCTCTGGAATTGGAGTACAAAAGGGTACAGTGTTTTTAGTTTATAAAACAAAGAAGATAGGAACTAAAATTATTAAAACTCAGATAGGTAAACTAGTTGCAAGTGAAATTGATACAGATGTAACTAAATGTAGAGTTGTAGATGGCGAAGAGGAAATAAAAGCATTATTTAATAATGGTGTATCGCTAATTGTTATAAGTGATAAAGATAGGTTCCAACTTTTTTAATATACTAATAAATACAAATTATTAAGTAAATATAAACTATCAATATAAATGAAAAAAACGATTTTAGTATTTGTAGCTGGCCTATGTCTTTTATCTTTTGCGGCCAATGCACAAAATTACAGTAGCGATGCAATGCTAGTGTCTGAACAAGATAACGTTGCAACAATTAGATGTTCTGGATTTGACCAAAAGAAGAAAGTAGCTACGGAAATGGCAGTAAAGTCTGCACTCTACACATATTTTTTTAACGGTATTCAAGGCTTAAATAATGGCCGTCCTCTCTTAGGTAAAAATGCTTCTAATGAGGCAAAAGAATATGCTAACCAATTATTACAAAGTGGTAGGTATATGATTTTTGTTAAAGGATATGTTTTTGATGAAAAGGCATCTAAAAATTTGGCTAAAAGTTTTAATGCTATAGTAACAACAGAAATTTACACAGAGGCTATCTATAAAGATTTCCTTAATAAAGGTTATGTCGGAAAAATGGCAGACAAAACCTCTATGGTAGAAACAAATGAAGAAATTGCACTACCATCAATAATGGTACTTCCTTATTGTAAGGCAGGGGAAAACTATAAAACTAAAATTCAGAATACTCCCGACATAAGAATTGCCACGGCTAAAGTTAACGAAGGCTTTATAAATAAAGGTGTAGAAACAAAGGATTTAGAACAATCGCTAAGGAATGCAGATGCTTATCAAGCTAAGCAAGCAAATATGTCATTAAATGATATTATAGTAAGTAATTCTGGTGCTGATGTTGCAGTTTTTGTTGACATTCAAAAAGATCAGAATCCTCAAGGAGTTAGAGTAACTATGATACTTAGTGCAATTGAGGTTGCTACAGGGAAGAATATAGCAACTAAATCTGAAACTTCTGCAAGATTTAACTCATCTACAGATGTTATCTGTTCGGCTCTTGCTAAAGTTATGATAGATGATTTCTTAAGACAAATTTCTACAGCATTAGCTAATAAATTAAATAAAGGTAATTCAGTTGCTGTAAGCTTTACAATAGATCCATCTAGTGCTACTGATATGGATACAGAAATAAGTAACTACTATCTACCATTATCTGATGTGCTTATTTTATGGGTAAAAGATAATGCAAAGGGAGGAAGATACCATCAACAAGGCAGAAGCACTACTCTTTTATCATTAGACGAGATTCAAATAAAGAACAAAGATGCTAACGGCCAAGAGTTAGATATTAATACTTTCTCATTAGAACTTTACAAATATCTTAGAAGTTTGGGCTTAGTAGTTAAGAGAACTATAGTTGGAAACACAATAGAAATTAAAATAATGTAAAAGCATTATGCTTAACTAAATTAATTATTAATAACATGAGCAAGTTTTTCCTTTCAATCATAGCTCTTTTAAGCACATTTATGCTTAAGGCGCAAGATATACCTCAAATTGGTTTTTCTGCTAAATTAGTGGAGCCTATTAATCAGCTTAATGAGGCAAATACCCAGAGTCTATTAATTAAAATAGATCAAATTATAGCAAGAAATGGCTATGGAGCATCTGCTGCAATTAGCAGTATATTTGTTGTATATCCCAGTTTTGTTATTACAAAAGAGGATGTTATAGAAACCGGTATGAGGCCAGTAAATGTACTTAGGGCGGAGTTATCTTTGTTTGCAATGAACCTAATAGATAAAAGTATATATGGAACTACAACCATATCTTTAGAAGGTAATGGTAGAAGCCAACAAGAAGCAATTCAATCTATGTTCGCCAATTTACGGGCAACAAATACTCAGTTTGCTAAATTTATAAAAGGAGCAGCTAATAGAATTGTAGACTACTATGCAGTAAATACTCCAGTTTTATTAACTAGGGCTCAAACACTTGCTAATAATGGAGATTATGAAAATGCCTTAGCAATTCTTTCTACAATACCAGAAACCGTAAATAATTATGATATGGTTGCAAGTAGAATGAATGAACTATTTGAGGTTGTTGCAGATAGGCAAGGTAAAGCGTCTATTCAAAAAGCAAATGCTTGTATTGCTATTCAAGATTATGTAGGGGCTCTAAATGCTTTATTAGAGGTAAATCCAATTAGTAAGCAATTTGAGAATGCAAGTGCACTTATAGAGCAGATAAAGGATAAGGCAAAACAAAAGGCTGATGAGGATTTTGAAAGAGAACTTCAAAAACATAAAGAGCAGAGAGCCGATCTAGCTAAAATTTACAATGATTCTATAGAATTAGAAAAGCTTAGAATTGAGGCCTCAAAACAAGCAGGAACAGCTTTAGCTAAAACAAAGATAAAAGAGGCAGAGGCTAAAGGTGGCGATGCAATAGCCTTATGGCTATTTGGTAAAACAAAATAATATATTTTTAATATACGATATGATCTCCAAATGTTGGATGGTTAATATTAATTAATAAGCTTTTGATTGGATTAAAGCTCTGTATTGTGCAGGGCTTCTTCCATTTATTCTAATGATGTTTATATTGTTATTTAATGATTTATTGTAGCATATAAAAAAAAAACTATATTTGTACTTTATAAATAGAAATAAATAGCAGTTAAATATGCTACAGGATACACCTAGTGAAAATCTAGAGGAATTATTTAAAGAGCTTTATTTAGATTACTTTACTAAAATAAAGTTTTATGCTTTTAGTTATCTGTGTTCAGAAGAGTTAGCAATGGGTGTAGCGCAAGAAACATTCTTAGTAATTTGGGAAAAAATGTTAGGGGGATGGTATCAGAGAGATGCCTTGCCCCTATTATATGTTATAGCAAAACACAAATGCTGTAACATTCTAAGGAAGAAAGTTAGAAACGGAAATTTCATTAATGAACAATCAAATATATATAAAGATGAACTAGCTTATATTGCAGTTAATCATAAAAGTTCGGAATCTATTTATGGAAAAGAGGCACTTCGGTTATATAATATAGCACTAAACAGTATGCCAAAAGACATTAAAGATACTTTTTTATATAGTAGAAACGATAAACTCAAATATAGAGAGATTGCAGAGAAAATGAATATCTCATCAAAAACAGTTGAATATAGGATTAGTTGTGCATTTAAAATATTAAGGCATTACTTAAAAGATTATTTAACAGTATTTATTTGTATAAAACTTTTTAACTTGTAAGATGAATAAGCAATTAATATATAAATACTTAGAAGGGGAGTTAAGTTCCCAGCAAGAAAAGGAGCTCTTTGCATGGGTGTCTAAAAGTGAGCAACATAAAGATTTTTTTGCCAGCCAAATGAATATTTGGATTATGCAACATACACCAGACACAAAAGCAAATGAGCAGGATTATTTACAAATGAAGAAGTTTATAGAGTAATCTTCGCCTAATAAATCTAGTAGTATATCTAAGAAAAAGACCATCACACTAAGGACGTCTTTTTTTTATCCAGCCGCTGCAGTAGCAATTTTATTTGTACTAATCAATACAGTCCTTGTTATTAATAGCTTACGTACCTCAGACTCTACAAAAGCCACTATTGCAACTAATATAGTGAAAGGTACTAAGAGTAAACAATATCAAGGCTTTAGAGAATTATATACAGAGAAAGGGGTTAAAGCTAAAATTATACTTCCCGATAGTTCTATAGTTTGGTTAAACTCGGATTCTAAGATTATGTACCCAAGTGAATTTAGCGG
>CAXYUL010000177.1:0-4382 GCA_964292095.1 uncultured Bacteroidales bacterium
TCCAAGTTTTACTTTTATTACTTTATATGGTGATGCTTCTTTGGTCTTCTCTTTTACAACTTCTTCTGTATCTAAACCAACCGTAAACGATGTGTTTGGGCAGGTAGTAGGATCAAAACCCCAAATTTTCCACCAAGGTTGACCTATAATTTTACCAACCAAATCATGCAAAGCAATATCTACTGCAGCCTTAGCCGCTGTATTATTTATTGCAATTGCATCTACATACTTCATTATATCCTCAATTAAGAAAGGCGAACTAAACTTAGACAAATCTACTTTCTTTAAAAATTCTATTACAGATGCCTGCGTTTCACCAAGGTAGGGTGGCATAGCAGCCTCTCCGTAGCCAGTATATCCATCATATTTAATCTGGGTAAGAACTATAGGTGTAGTGGTTCTAGAAGAGTTTGCAATAGTAAAGACATGCCTCATTTGAGCATCATAAGGTAAAAAAGAAAGTTCTAATTTTTTACTTCCCGATACTTTTTTTGCTCCTTTTTGTGCAAATAACATAGCTGGATTAAACAAAGCAGCAGCAGCTGTCATCAGCCCAGCTTGTTTTAGAAAATTACGTCTGTTGGTTATCATATTTATATTGTCTTAAAAGGATTAAAAATTATTAATATAGTTTTTGGATAGAGCTTATTCCTAAGTTTTTATCCTGCATATCTATTATTCTTTGTGCTCTAACCAATCTTGGCGAAGATTCGTAGTAATTAGATTTGTCGGGAAGCAAATTATTAATTCTAACCTTTCCTGCAGAGTGAATAAATTCTCCATTTTCTATATAAATTCCTACGTGGGTAATTTTCTCTTTTTTATCTGCTGTAGCTTTGCTCCCAAAGAAAATTAGGTCTCCTTTTTTTAAGTTTGCAAGAGACTCTATAGTGTATTTATTATCAAGCACATATGAACTTATGTCTATATTCTCGCCTGTATAGCATTGTTGAGAGGCATCTCTAGCCAAAACTAAACCGTTAAGAAAAAATACAGATTTAGTAAAACCGCTACAATCTACAGCTTTTATAGAAGTTCCACCCCACATATATGGTATTCCCATAAATTGTTTAGCTGTAGCTATTATGTTTTCTGGGCTAGCTTTTCTACTAGCTAACCAAGTATTAAAATCGCTAACATCATTTGCATTAACATAGCCTACACGGCCATCTGCAATTGAAACTTGTCTTAGATTGCCTTTTTTGCCTAGGTCTAATAAAATATTACCCCAAACTGCGTCACTCATAGGAGTATCATCTACTAGGTTATAAATTACGGTATATTTAGAGGTGACAATTACTTTTGGTGCTACTTTATATGCATCATATTCTGCCTTGTTCATGTAGGCAATGCTCCCCGAAGTTACCCATGCAATATATCCCTCTGGGGTAATTGCTCGTGTCCATCCTCCTTCTTTTTCTAGTATTTGTAAAGGTGTTCCCATCATTACTTGGGTGGCAGACTCTGCACTATATTTTCCACTAGTTCTAAAATTAATAACAGACTGGCTTGCAACTCCATATATAGCATCTCCCAAACTAGCTGATGGTAGAATCTCCATGCTGTCTAATACCTTAATGTTTGCATCATTTAAACCTTTAATTAAGGCCTCTTTAGCTTTAGGCTCAGTTGTGCTTCCAAAAAGAATAAGTTTGCCATCTTGTTCCTCTAAACTAGCCTCAAATGTTTTGCTTCTAGAATCTGGAATATTAGCTTCCTTTACCTCCTTGTAAATAGTTTCAAATTTATCTTGTGTAAGATTTTGATTGCCTGCACAGCTTAGAATAGAAAAGGCTATAGCAGAAATAAGTACCGTTCTTCTCATTGATAGTAAGATTAAATAATTGAGCTACAAATATACATTTTTATTCTTTTATAATAAAGAAAAATTTTATAACTATCTTTGCACGTTCTTTATGCGTAACACTTTAAAATAATAAGAAAAATTTTATGATAGTAGACTCATTAAAAAGTTTTGAAAAGTATCAAAGTCTTGGAGAAGGATTTGATAAAGTATATCAATTTATTAGAAAAAAAGATCTTCACAAGCTAGAGGAGGGTAAACACATAATAGATGGAGAAAAAGCCTACCTAACATTTTGGAAGGGAGAGTTAAAAGGTTTAGAAGATGCTAAATTAGAAATTCACGATTCATACATAGATATTCATGTGCTTTTAGATGGAGCAGAAACTATAGGAATTAAAGATAGAGCTACCTGCAGTGTAGAAAATTCTAAATACGATGAACTAAAAGATATAGCATTTGTAGATGATGCTCCAAGTAATTATGTAACATTAGGAATTAATAACTTTGCAATTATATTTCCAGCAGATGCACATGCTCCACTAATGGGACAAGGAGAATGTAAAAAGGCAGTAATTAAGATTTTAGTGAGTAGGGGAAAATAGCCAAAAGGAATGGAGCCAAGATATAGATCTCTAGTAAGTTATTTTAAAGAAAAATATGGTTGTAGATTGCAGAAAATTGTAATTGACGCAGGCTTTACATGTCCTAATAGAGATGGACTAAAAGGTATAGGGGGCTGTACTTATTGCAATAACGATGCTTTTCATCCTAATTATAGTACTCCCGACAAATCTATTTATAGGCAAATAGAGGAAGGAATAGAATTTCATAGGAATAGATATCGTACAAGTGAGAATTTTCTTGCTTATTTTCAACCATACTCTAATACCTATGCTCCACTCAACAAATTAAAGGAAGTCTACGAGCAGGCTTTGTTGCACAATTCTGTAAAAGGGATAGTTATAGGCACTCGTCCAGATTGTATAGATGCAGACAAGTTAGATTATCTAGAGCAGCTCTCTAAAGAAAAAATAGTAATTATAGAATATGGAATAGAATCTTGTTACGATAAAACTCTAAGTAGAATTAATAGAGGACACAACCTTAGTTGTGCAATTGATGCTGTAAACCAAACATCTGCAAGAGGTATTTTTCAGTGTGCTCATTTTATTGTAGGCTTACCAGGCGAAACAAGGGAAGAATTAGATAGAATGTATGAACTAATTAATACACTTCCTATTGATAGCGTTAAATTTCATCAATTGCAGATTATTAAAGGAACAAAAATGGAAAAAGAGTATGCCTTATACCCTGGTGATTTTGTTCAATTTACGCTTGATGAATATATAGATTATTTTGTGTCACTCTTAGAGAATTTAAGACCAGATTTATATATAGAGCGCTTTGCAGGTGAGGTACCACCAAGGTTTGTGAACTCTAGTCCATGGGGTTTAGTTAGGAACCCACAGCTATTGCAGATATTAGAAAAGAGACTAATTACAAGAGATACCTATCAAGGAAAAAAATATTGATTTTTAAGTATAAAATTATATAGAGGTGGTAAAAATAATTTTTTTTGCTACCTTTGACTATTAGAAGGAAATAATATGCAATCTTTAGCAAATAGAATTATACCAGAAGGACTAACATTCGACGATGTATTGTTAATTCCAGCGCGCTCAGAGGTGCTTCCAAGAGAAGTAAGTATTCAGACACATTTTTCGAGAGACATTATTTTACAAAGTCCTATAGTTTCGGCAGCTATGGATACGGTTACAGAGTCGGAATTAGCAATAGCAATAGCTAGGGCTGGTGGAATAGGTGTAATTCATAAAAATATGCCTATAGAAAAACAAATGGAGCACGTAAGAAGGGTTAAACGTGCAGAAAACGGAATGATATATGATCCAGTTGTTATAAAAAGCGATGCTATTGTAGCAGATGCTTTAGGCCTTATGAAATCAAATAAAATAGGAGGAATTCCTGTTGTAGATAATAATAAAAAGCTAATAGGAATTGTTACAAATAGAGATTTGAGGTTTGTAGATAATCTTAAAACTCCTATTAGTGAGATTATGACCAAAGAACATCTTATTACAACCCATAGTGGAACAGACTTAGCAAATGCAACATATTTATTACAGAAATATAGAATAGAAAAATTACCTGTTATAGATAATGATGGTGTTTTAGTTGGTCTTATCACCTATAAAGATATTACAAAAATTAAAGACAACCCTAAGGCTAGTAAAGACTCAAAAGGTAGACTATTGGCAGCTGCCGCTGTTGGAGAAGGGTCAGGTACGATTAAAAAAGATGAAATGCTTTCTACCGTAGACATAGATGCTGTAGTTGTTGATACTGCTCATGGACATTCGGTTTTTGTACTAAAAACAATTAAGGCACTAAAAGATGCTTTTCCTCATTTACAAGTAGTAGCCGGAAATATAGCTACTGGAGAGGCTGCTAAAGCTTTAGCAGAGTGTGGGGTAGATGGCATAAAAGTTGGGATAGGGCCTGGTTCTATTTGTACAACTAGAGTTGTAGCAGGAGTAGGTGTTCCACAATTAACAGC
>CAXYUL010000178.1:0-4372 GCA_964292095.1 uncultured Bacteroidales bacterium
GGAGTCCTTAGGCTTAAGGATTAAAGAGGGAGTTTACAATAAAGATGGATTTGGAATTGCTCCTAGGATGATAATTTGGGGAATATTAGGAGTATGGATAGCTATGGCAATGAAGCTCTTTGCAGCAGGGGTACCAGAGTTAGTTAAAATTCTTGGAATTAATTCGGCTATTATTAATAATCTTCCCGACGCATTTTCTAGCACTCTTTGTAGTGTTGTAAATGCCTTTTTTATTAGTTTGTTTATGAATACTAGCTTTGCTCCGGTATTTATGACTTTGCATAAAATTACAGATATGCACATTATAAAATTTAATGGAAATATATCTTGTTTATGTAAGCCAATAGATTTTGTGCAATCTTTTAAAAGTATAAATTGGCAGGTGCAGTGGAGTTTTGTCTTTAAGAAGACTATTCCATTTTTTTGGATTCCTGCTCACACAATAACATTTTTACTTCCAGCAAGTGCTCAAGTCTTATTTGCGGCTTTATTAGGATTAGCTTTAGGCGTAATTTTATCTATTGCAGCTAGGAAATAAATGTCAATGTTAAAAATGTACGCTATATAGATATGCGTTATTATTTATAATTATAGCCCAAAAGTTTTTATTTAACTTTTGGGCTATAATATTTTTAGTTTTGGTGGCTCCCTATTTTAATAGTATTATTATATTTTGGGGCTAAATAAACTCTATTTATTTTATGTAGTTCTTTATTATTAGAATATTATACTAGATAAAGAAGAATTTGAATAGTAGAAATATAGATCCACTTATTACTAGTGTGGCAGGAATTGTTAATATCCATGCACCAACTATATTTTTTGCTGTTGCCCATTTTACAGAAGCAAATCCTTTTGTAATACCTACTCCAATAATAGATCCTGTAATTGTGTGTGTTGTACTTACTGGAATACCGCTGATTGCTGTTCCAATTAGTGTTAATGCACCAGCCGTTTCTGCACAAAATCCTTGTACTGGTTTTAGTTTTGCAAGTCCATCTCCTAATGTCTTAATAACCTTCCACCCTCCGGTTATTGTTCCAAGAGCTATTACCGAGTAACAAGTAAAAATTAGCCAATTTGGAACATGAAAGCCCATATTTACATCATATAGATAATCGCTAACAAAAGAATTAGAGCCTGCAACACTGCATAATAGGATAGCTATAATACCCATGGTTTTTTGTGCATCATTTGCACCATGTCCAAGACTAAAAATAGCAGAAGAGAGTAATTGCATTTTCTTAAATATATGTTCAACCTTAATTGGTGTACTCTTTTTAAATACTAGCATTGTTAGACACATCATAATAAATCCTAAGATTAAACCAATTAGAGCTGATAAAACAATAAAGATAGCAATATTAAAAATTCCAGTGGCTATCAAGTAGCTAGAGCCGTATGAAAACCAAACAGGTCCTATTAATCCACCTATTAAAGCATGAGACACACTTATAGGCATACCTAAATGTGTACAGAGCCAAACCCAAATTACAGAACCTATTAGCGCTGCAAGTATAACCCATTCATTTATTACAGATGGTTCAACTATACCTTTTCCCATAGTTGTGGCAACACTTACTCCAAAAATAAAAACAGCCGCAAAATTCCAAAAAGCAGCCCAAAGAACAGCACCTAGTGGAGATAATACTCTAGTAGAGACTATTGTAGCTATGGAATTAGCAGCATCGTTCATTCCGTTTAGGAAGTCGAACAAGAGTGCAATTATTACTGCACTAAGAATAACTATCAGCATATTATATGTGTATTTATTATCCTACTTTAATAATAATTGTTTTAATACAGTCTCCAATATCTCTTGCCTTATCTGTAGAATCTTCTAAACTTTGTACAATGTTTTTGTATTTTGTTAGTTCAATTGGATCTTTCTCAGTTTCAAACAGATTGCTCATATAATATTCATATAATTCGTCAACCTCATGCTCAATTTCTTTTATTCTTTCGCAACTTTTCATTAGTGAACCAGATTTTTTAGCTATTGCATCTAATTGATTTACTATGTCTCTAACTAATTTTGCGTCTTCTCTAATGTTTTCTGCAATGTCTATCCAAATTTTATCTATTTTTTGTGGATGATATATTACCACTTTTCTGGCAGTATCGTTAATTAGGTCTAAGAAAGTTTCCATTCTACGAGTAAGTAGTTGAATATCTTCTCTATCAAAGGGGGTTACAAAAGTCTTGTATAGTTCTTCAAAGATTGTATGAGCAATATGGTCTCCTTTGCTCTCAATTTCTTTTACTTCTCTACCTAATTCTTTCCTTTTTTCATAAGATGGTTCTTTTAAAATCTCTACTAAAATTGAAGCTGCCTTTTCTATGTAGCTAGCCTGCTCTATGTAAAGAGGGTAAAACTTTTTCTCTTTAACCACAAAATGTTGAAATAATTTGTCTAATTTCATGCTATTTTTTTGTTATTTTTTGAATATGCACTTTCTCTTATTTTTATTTAAAATCTGAAGCAAAACTAAAGCTTTTTAAAAATAATTATTATTTTACTTATCACATTTATGTATTCTTAACATTATCTTTGCAAATAAAAGTTAAATTTGTTACTTACTTGTTTTTTACTAATTATATACAATATGTTATCAATCTCTAAAATACTAAAACACTTTTTTGTTATCATTTTGTTAAGTCTTCCTATATTGTGTTTTGCTGCTAAAACTAATGATATTAGCACTGTTGATAATCAGCATTCTAGTGTTGTTTATTCAGCTTCCGATAGTCTTATCTTTATTAAAGTAATGGATAAACTTAAGAATGGAGAAGATAGAAATTTGTCGGGAAGATTAATAGATGCCGCCAATTTGTTGCTTGGAACTCCATATCTTGCTCATACTTTAGAGCAGTCTCCAGAGAGATTGATTATTAATCTTAGAGAGACAGATTGTATTTTATTTGTTGAGACATGTTTGGCCTTGTCTATGTGTTCTTTATATGAGGAAAGTAATTTTGAGAATTATTTAGAGGCTGTTAGAACCTTGAGGTATAGGGATGGACTTATTGATGGATACTGTAGTAGGATTCATTATACATCGGAGTGGTTTACTCAATTAGAAAAATTAGGACTTGGAAGAGAGATTAGTAAAGATGTGGCAAATACTGTTGTTAACCAAAAGTTTTCTTTTATGAGTGAACACACTAGTTCTTATGTTCAGTTGAGTAATAATATAGAAAATTTAGAGAAAATTAAACAGATAGAAAGAAATTTAAATAGAGCTATGTATTATATTATTCCTAAAGATGGTCTTAAACATTATTTAGGTAGTCTTAGAACTGGGGATATTTTAGGGTTTAGTACTAGTGTCAAAGGCTTAGATATAACACATGTTGCCATTATTTATGTTAAGGAAAATGGCGAACTTAGTTTTATTCACGCGTCTATGAAAGAGAATAGGGTTGTAATTGAAAGAAAAAGTTTGTTAGAATATGTTAATTCTATTTCTTCATGTAATGGAATTAGAGTTTTTAGGCTAAAGTAATGCATTATTAATATGTCTGTAATAGTGCTAGTTATAAATTAAGCATAAAAATTTTTCTATAAAATTTGTAAATTTTAAAAATAAAATCTATCTTTGCACCCGCTTTAGAGATAAAGAAAAGGCTAGGTCCGGTAGCTCAGTTGGATAGAGCAACAGATTTCTAATCTGTGGGTCGTGGGTTCGAATCCCTCCCGGATCACAAGAAAGGCTAAAGATTGCCGCATCTGATTTTAAGGTGCGGTTTTTTATTTCCACTATTCAGACCCACAATAGCAGAGAAAGCTGGCAAATGAAAGTTTAAATAATAATTTGCTTCCCTACATGAAATAAAGAAACATCTAGATCAGAATTTACAAGAAAATTTTTTGCAATAAGACCTGTGCAATGGCCGCTATAAATTCTAGTATTATTGGACTTATATTTAAAAAAATTGTATACATCCTTTGCTTCTTTTTCTGCAAACTCACTATCAATAATATGCAAGCCACCAACAAAGGCATATACTTTATCAACTTTTGTAAACTCTTTACAGCTCTCAACTATATTTCCCACACCTTGGTGAGAGCATGAACTAATAATAACAAGTCCTTTAGAAGTATTAAAAACTAATGAAAGCTCATGGGCAAAATCATCTATGATAAGTTTATTTGCATCTTGTTTGTATAAATACTTATTAAAAATAGGTTTATTGTAATTATTAACTTCTGTTTTAACTATAGCAATACTTTTATCATCTATCCAATAACTACTATTAATAAATACATATCTATTATAATAACTAATTTCTAAAGATTTATCTATACTTAGATTCTTATATGAATTTTGTCTTATAGAATAATAATTATTGGTAAAAACTTCTTTAGATA
>CAXYUL010000179.1:0-4367 GCA_964292095.1 uncultured Bacteroidales bacterium
ATACTTAATATGCCTATTTTTTGTATAAATAGATAGAGGCTTGTTTATGATTAATTGATTTTTAAATAATTATAGAATGTTGAGTAGTAAAATTGAGGGAGTATTTTTAATTGAACCAAAGGTTTTTGGAGATGATAGAGGGTATTTTTTTGAGATTTTTTCTCAGAGAGAGTTTCAAAAGTGGGTTAATGGAGTTAATTTTGTGCAAGATAACGAGAGTTGTAGCCGTTATGGAGTTGTAAGAGGATTACACTTTCAGAAAGCACCTTATGCTCAAGATAAATTAATAAGAGTAGTAAAGGGAGAGATATTAGATGTTGCTGTAGATCTAAGAGAAGGTTCTAAAACTTATGGGAAATATGCAGAATTTATTTTAAATGGAGATACTAAGCGCCAACTTTTTATTCCGGCAGGAATGGCACATGGGTTTAGCGTATTAAGCGAGGAGGCTATTTTTGAATATAAATGTAGTAATTTTTATAATAAGGATGCAGAGGACTCAATTTTGTGGAGCTCTAAAGAATTAGAGAATATAGAAACAGGAGAGAAGGGAATTAATTGGAGAATACCTGTGGATAAGATAATTTTGAGTGATAAAGATAAATTAGCAAGAGAATTTAAATTAAAATAATATTAATATGGCTCAAAGTACAATAACTCAAAGGACTTGCGAATTTTTGGAGCGTTTATCGTGCAATAACAATAAAGAGTGGTTTCTAGCAAATAAAGAAGAATATTTGTGCTTACAAAAAGAACTAAATGAATTTTCCCAAGAACTGATTGATGGTATAGCTAGTTTTGACCCTAATTTAAAAGCGCAAAAGCCTGGTGTTAAAGATTGTACATATAGAATATAAAGAGATGTAAGGTTTACTAAAAATAAGCAACCATATAAAACACATATTGGCATTTATGTTAATAGAGGAGGAAAAAAATCTTTGTATGGTGGATATTATCTTCATATAGAACCTATTATAGATAAAACTCAGGCAGAATACCCAACCCTAGTTTTAGAAGACCAAGCTATGTCTTTGGGTGGTAGTCTATTAGCTTGTGGCCTATATTGTCCACAACTAAAGATTTTACAAAGTGTTAGAGATGAGATTTCTGTAAATGGAGATTCTTTTTTAGATGCTATAAAGCTTGCAAAAGGATTTAGCTTAGATAACTATAGTGTTTTAAAAAAAATGCCAAAGGGCTTTGATAATGTTAATGAAAATTGGCAATTTTTGCTAAAGCATAAAGATTTTTCGCTAAGCAAACCAATAAGTAACGAATTTTTATCTAGCTCTAACGTACTAGAGAACATCATAAAAGAATTTAAAAAGACTTATGAATTTAACAGAGTTGTAAATATAGCGGTCGACTATGCGATAGAGCAGCTATAATTATAGAAATAACTACAATTATATAATATGAATATTTTAATACTTGGAGCTAATGGGCAGTTGGGATTATCGTTAAGGGATGCTCTTAAAACGCAAAAAGGAGCACAACTTGTTGGTAATATGGTAAATAATTATTTTTTTACAGATTTAAATTTGCCATTAGGAGAACGGTCTTATGTCTTAGATATTACCAATACAGATCAAGTAGAAGCCTTTATTTGTAATAATAAAATAAGTATTGTTGTAAATTGTGCAGCATATACAAACGTAGATGCAGCTCAAGATAATTTTGAAATGGCCGATTTGCTAAATAATAAGGCGCCAAGTGCTATAGCTAAATTATGTGCTAATTATAATTGCCTATTTATCCATATTTCTACAGATTACATTTTTAATGGTTTATCTTCTGTGCCATATTTAGAAACAGATACACCCAATCCGCAAAGTGTTTATGGCTCAACTAAATTGGCTGGAGAAGAGGGAATAAAGGCGAGTTTGTGCCAATACATAATATTTAGAACAGCTTGGCTATATTCTAAGTATGGAAAGAACTTTGTAAAAACAATTTCTTCTCTAATCAAAACTAGGTTCTTAAATGGCTTAGAAGAGCCTGTAGATAATTTGGAATTTTCTCCAATAGGACTAGAGCCTCTTAATGTTGTAAATGATCAGAAGGGAACACCTACTAGTGCAGAGGATTTGGCGTACGCAATTATTTATGCAATAAATAATTATATTTTAAATAATCTTCCCGATAATTTAAAAGTAAAAGAGGTATACAATTATACAAACGAGGGGACTTGTACCTGGTTTATATTTGCTAGGGCTATTGAATTTTGTTTAAGAAGCTCAAAGAACGATAGTACATTTGATGTATTTTGTAAAAAAAATGAATCTTTATCAGACAAATTTTTAGTTAAGCCATGTAGTTCAGATAAATTTATTAGTAAAGTAACTAGGCCAAGTTACTCTGTTTTAGATAAAGGCAAGGTGAAAAAAGATTTGGGTTTAGAGATTTCTCATTGGTATGATAGTTTAAAAACAGTAATTTATGAATAATAATTTTAAAATCATACTAATTTACATATTGATGATGTCGGTTTTCGGCTATCTTATTTATAGAGAGATAAAATCATCAACAGAAAAGTTTGATCAAACAGAGTTAAGCACCACTAGCGCCTCTACACCATCATTTGACGAGTCTTTGATGGTGTTTAAAAATAGTGTTACAAAAAATGTTGGAAGTAAACTTAGTGTTTTATTGTTTCAAGTTGTTCTTATACTGTTAGTTGTAAGACTTTTTTCCTCATTATTTCAATTTATAGGACAACCAGGAGTAATAGGAGAGATAGTAGCCGGAATTGTGCTTGGGCCATCTCTATTTGGCCTTTTGTTTCCGGGAGCATACGGTTTTATTTTTCCTCCAGAATCACTATCAACTCTAGGATTACTGAGTCAAATAGGCTTAGTGCTCTTTATGTTTGTAATAGGTTTGGAACTAGATTTTAGAGTATTTAAAAATAAATTTAATGAAACTTTAGTAATTAGCCATGCAGGTATAATTATTCCGTTTTTCTTAGGAATTTTGGCTGCAAAGTGGGTGTATGTAGAGTATGCAGCTTCAACAACAGAATTTCTTCCTTTTGCACTTTTTATTGGAATAGCAATGAGCATAACAGCTTTCCCAGTACTTGCTAGAATTTTACAAGAAAGAAATATGATGAAATCTCAAGCTGGTATTTTGTCATTAGCATCTGCTGCTAACGATGATGTTACAGCTTGGTGTCTTTTGGCGGCTGTAATAGCAATTGTTAAGGCTGGTAGCTTTCATAGTGCTTTGTTTACCATAGGAGTTTCTTTTATTTATATATTATTTATGTTCTTGGTCCTTAGACCTTTCTTGGAAAAAAACCTTAAGAACAAAGTTAAGAAAGGGCATAAAGTACTGGCAGAAATTTTAGGATCTAAAGATAATTTGCCTTATAATATAGATAATCAAAAAGATGAGAAGCTTATATACAGTGCCCAAAATTCTAAACCTATTCCTAATTTGGGTGAGAATTACAAGTTTGTTGTAGATAAAGAGCTTTTAGATTATAATGGAAGGGCTGGGTCTAAAATTAAGCTTTTTGGTAAGGAAAGTATAATTAAGCAGTTATTAGATAGGGGCTTAGATCCTTCATTTTTTGTAAATAAGTCTTATATTGGTTTAGTTTTTATTATTTTGGTGCTTTCTTCTGTTACAACAGAAATATTAGGGATACATGCACTTTTTGGAGCGTTTATAGCAGGTGTAATAATGCCGGTAAATATGGATTTAAGAAAAATCATTTCTAATAAAATAGAAGATGTTGCTTTAGTTTTCTTTATGCCTTTGTTCTTTGCTTACATGGGCCTACAAACTCAAATAGGACTTATAAATTCACCTTCTCTTTGGATTCTTTGTGGAGTATTTGTGTTAGTTGCTATTGCAGGTAAACTTGGAGGTTGTAGCATAGCAGCTAAATTGTCGGGAGAAAACTGGAAAGATAGTTTAACAATAGGTACGCTTATGAATACCAGAGGTTTAATGCAACTTGTTGCTCTAAATATTGGCTATGAAATGGGCGTTTTGCCAGCTAATATTTTTGCAATATTAATTATAATGTCGTTGGTTACAACCTTTATGACTAGCCCAATACTTACACTAATATCAAAACTAAAATAAAGGACTTAGCTCTGTTTGCCTAAAATGAAAAATAGTAGAGATTTATATTATGCTAAAGTTTTTGAAGATTGCTATACAGTTAATTTTCATAAGATCAGTTCGTTTGTTACTAGCTATTTACATGATTGGGACTTAGCAAAAGGGATTGCGCAAGAAGTTTTTGTTGTGCTTTGGGAAAATAGAGAAAAGGTTGATTTTAGTCAAAATTTATTGCCATATTTATTTTTTAAAACCCTTGTTTAGCAACGAAAGAAACACATAACAGCAATGAA
>CAXYUL010000180.1:0-4324 GCA_964292095.1 uncultured Bacteroidales bacterium
AGAGATAAAGGCAACAGGCATTTTACCGTTTTCTAAAGCATATTGTCCAAAGTTCTTTGTTACATATAGCTCTTTTAGTTTAGCTGGAACTACAAATTCCCAATTATTTGGGTCTTCTTTCTGCATAACTCCGTCTAAAGTTGTGATATAATCGTACTCAACAGCGTCTTTTGGAGAATATGGAAGTACTTGACCGTAAGTTAAACGCATGGTAGAGTTTGCATCTGGGTACATAGCCTCATTTCCTCTCATTTCTAAAATACCTGCTACATATTCTTTTCTGCCTTGTTCAAATGTTTCTGCTCCGGCATTTAGAGTTTCGCCTAAAACTTTACCTACTTCTGCAATAGAGTTAAGTAATACTCTGGCAGGATCGTTTGTTAAGTCTAAATCTTTCTCAACAGCCGCATCATATTTTTCTTTACTTGCAAAAACAGATGTATTATATAAGTTGTCTACGTATTTTTCTATACTACCACCAAAATCTTTATCTATTGTATTATAAATACTTAGCATATATTTTGTGTTTGCTTTTTCTTTATAAATCTTAAGCATGGCAACCGCAATTTTTTTATCTGTAGACACAGAATAATCTTTATAGAAAGCCTCCATAGATGGCCTTGTATTACGACTCGAAGCCGCTCTTACTATTTCTATATTGTTTGGAGCCTCAACTAAATATCTATAGTTATATATAGCCTCTTTTCTGCCAGCAACAACGCTTTCTATCTTTTCTAAGGCTTTTCCGTAAAGCTCTACCCTAGCTTTATCTGCATTTACCCAAGCCATAAATTTAGTTTCCTCATTTGCCCTTCTCTCAACAACCTTAAGTTTGTTAAAAGTCTCATTCATTCCAATCCATTTTTTCCAACCATTAGAAGAACCAGCATATTTACTAGAATATTGGATTCTCACCTTTGGATCTGCCTGCATATCTTTCATCCAAATATCTTGCTTAACACCTCTTACATAAATACTTATAGCATTTGTAATATCTTGTGTTTCTCTTGCCTCAAATGAAGTCATAAAACGAGTTGTTCTACCAGGGAAACCAATTATCATTGTATAATCATTAGGTTTAATGCCTTTTAAAGATATAGACAAAGATTGCTTAGGAGTATATGGAACATTGTCTTTAGAATACGAAGCTGGCATATTATTTTTATCTGCATAAATTCTAAATACAGAAAAATCTCCTGTATGTCTAGGCCAAATCCAGTTATCTGTATCTGCGCCAAATTTACCTATAGATGAAGGAGGTGCTCCAACAAATCTAATATCCTTATAAGTACGAGTAGTTATTAAATAATAAGCATTTTTGCTATAAAAATCTGTAACAATAGCATCTAAACTAGGATCTGCAGCCTTAGCCTCCTTTGTAATTTTTGCTACCTCTTTCTCAAACTTAGCTGTCCAATCTGCATTATTCTTTGCCTTTTTACACGCTTTTTCTATTTGCTCTGTAACATCCACAAATTTATCCACAAATGTAACTGTAAGTCCCTGAGCAGGAAGCTCCTCATTTAAATTTTTAGCCCAATAGCCATTATTTAAATAATCATTCTCAACAGTACTCAATTTTTGAATAGCACTATAACCACAATGATGGTTAGTAAATAGCAAGCCCTTATCAGACACTATCTCTGCGGTACATCCACCACCAAAATGCACAATAGCATCTTTTAAACTAGAATTATTAAAATCATAAATCTCCTTTGCACTTAACTTGCAGCCCAAATCCTGCATCTTCTTAATATTCAACTTTTCTAGTAGTGGCAACATCCACATTCCCTCGTCTGCCTTCACTTGGAAACTTCCCAGCAAAAGCATAATTGTCAAAAACACCGTTACTTTTCTCATCTTTTATAAAAATTTTAATTAATTTTAAGAACATTTTACTCCCTTTAATTAGGAATTGCAAAAAATGCAACTTACAAATATACAACAATACTTCAAATTATTATTTAAATTTGCACAAACTACTAAGAGCACTAAAATGAATATTCTTATCTTTCCCGACAAATTTAAATCTAGTCTCAGCTCGTCTGGGGCCGCGGAATCTATTGCAAAAGGCCTACTACGAGCAAAGCCTAATAACATTAATATTGAAAGAATTGAAATGGCTGACGGAGGTGATGGAAGTGCAAGTGTAATGCAAAAAAACTTAGATAATGTTAATATAATTAACTGCAATGCAATAGGACCTCTTGGTGAGAGTATTAAATCCTCATATCTGCTCTATAAAAACTCAGAAAATATTAAATGTGCTTTTATAGAAATGGCTAGGGTTAGCGGATTAAACCTAGTGCAAGAAAAGGCCTGTAATCCATGGTTTACAACAACATACGGACTTGGCTGCCTAATAAAAGATGCAATAAATAAAGGAGCTCTAAACATAAACATATCTATAGGAGGAAGTGCAACCAACGATGGTGGAACAGGAATGTTACAATCGCTTGGTTATGAATTTAAATTAGGCATATCACCTAACATACAAGGTTTAACACACCAATATATGTGTGGAGGACGTTTAAAAGACATTGTAGATATTACTGAACCCACAAAAAAATATAAGCATATTAATTTTAGCGTAATATGCGATGTAGACAATCCTCTACTAGGGGCTAAGGGAGCAACTATGATATATTCTGCTCAAAAAGGAGCAGACCAAAGCATGATGCAATTATTAGAAAAAGGCATGGAGCACTATGCCAAATTATCTCTTAAATTATCTGCTAAATACAACTCAGATTTTGCTGGAGCAGGAGCTGCTGGCGGTTTGGGTTACGCTCTAAAAACATTTCTAAACGCAAAAATAATAAGCGGTTGGGAGTTTTTTTCTGAGCTCACACGTTTAGAAGAAAAAATATCTAAATCTGATCTACTTATCTGTGGCGAAGGTAAAATAGATTCTCAAAGTTTAAATGGTAAACTTTTAGATGGGGTTATTAAACTTAGTAAGAAGCACAACAAAGAATTAATATTATTCTGCGGCAAAAAAGAAATTGAGTTAGAAGGAATAGAGATATATGCTTTAGAAGATATTGAACCTAAGCTAAGTCTTTGCATGAAAAACGCAAGCACATTATTAGAAGAGCTCTCTTTTAGGGTCTTTAAAACCTACTTTCAAAAAATAAAATCAAGGCTAAGTAGCTCAATGAAAGAAACTCACTAAGATTTTTTCTTAAAATTTTTAAAGCACAAGAAATTCTATATTCTACCGTTTTTACAGAGATATTTTGTTTTAAAGCAATTTCTTCGTTTTTGAGATTTGCAAACCTACTTAAACAAAAAGTTTCCCTTACATTTGCCTTCATAGAATTAAGACAAGTATTTAACAAGTCTTCTAAATTATTTTTATAAATATCATCCATTGTAGAGCTTTTTAATGCTCTATAATTTAGCTCCAATTCTTTTGCTGTAAGGTGGTTTTTATGGGTTCCAATAATACTTGTTCGTCTAAGGTAGTTTATAGCCTTATTTTTAGAAACAGAATACAAATATGGTAGAGCAGTCTGTTCTATATCTATCTTTTCTATATTCTCCCAAAAAGACACAAAAGAATCCTGTGCTATATTCTTTGCTATATCAATATCGCGGCAATAGGAATACACAAAAGAAACAATACGCTCAAAATGTTCGTTGAAGCTATACTCAAAGTATTGCTCTAATTTTTTATTATGATTAGCCTTAAACAATTATTTCTACTTCTATAACTTATAATAAGCTACAAAAGTAGAAATAATTTAAGTACCACTAAAAAATTTTTAAAATAATAATATATTGCTAATCAATTATTTTTTTTCCGAGTAAGCCTTTAATGCATCTTCCATAAATGTAATAAATGCATCAATATTTAAATCATATCCTCTTGGCACAACAATTTCATTTCCTGTATTATCAACAATAATATAATAAGGCATTGCATTTACATTATATTTTGTCATAACTAAATTAGTATTAATCTTACCTAATGACTTAAGTACCTTACCGTTTGGTAATGTAAGCCACTCTTGTTCTGGGAGTTCTGTTTTAACATCACCATATAAAGAAACAAAAACAAAATCTTTATTAAGCATAGCTTTAATTCTAGAGTCGCTTAGAACTCTTGCTTCCATCTCTCTACAATTAACACATGCAGCACCTGTAAAGTCTATGAACAATGGTTTATTAACCTTAGTAGCATAGTCTAAAGCCTCTTTATAATCAAAAAACCCATGTATACCATCTGGGTGTTTAAGCATATCTGAATATTTTGCCTTTGGCATATCAGAAGTACTTGCACCATCTGCCGCTGGAGCATATACCGTATTAGACTTAGCTA
>CAXYUL010000181.1:0-4296 GCA_964292095.1 uncultured Bacteroidales bacterium
AATTATTCCATCTTTTGTAGCACCTTGTGCATAGTCTGGAGCAAATAGCCTTAATAAATCAAAATAACATAGTGCTTTAAGAGTAAGTACTTCTGAATTGATTTTGTTAAGTTCTTCTTTATCTTGCTGGCTTGTTATAATAATAAGTGGTAATCTTTCAATTAATGTGTTACATAGGGCTATGGAGTAATAGTATTCTTCCCAGTAGCGAACCGATGCGTCTGATATATATTTATCTTGCCATAGGTAAAGGCTTTTTAGGTTGGCATCTTTATCTATTAGATTGCTTGGATGAAAATCATCGCTGAGTACAGAAAGTTCGTAATAATATTTTGGATAGCTATCATAAATGTCTGCTAGTAATTCTCTTGCTGTTTCTACATTGCTTATAGCATCGGGATCAGAAAATTGGTCTTCTAATTTTATGTTAAGAGAGCAGCTGCTAATAAGGCTAGTAAGTATAGCGATAAAAAGTATTTTAGTTATATTTCTCATAGTGAAATACTTAAATTAAGAGTTAATATTGGTTGTTGTGATCCTGCAAGTGTTCCGCCCTCTGGGTTTGATTCTTTGTAAGGTGTAATTGTAAATAGGTTAGATGCTTGAAAGGCTATGTTTGCATATTTTATAAATTTAGTCTTTTCTAGTAGTTTACTAGAAAAGCGATAGCGAAGAGATATCATAGAAAGTTTAAAGTAGCTGCTACTTCCAATAGTGGTAGTGTTTGGCCAGCGAGTTAGGTTGTCTATAGCTTTTGATGAGTAGAAAGGAGTATGATATGTTTTACCCTCGTCTCCTTTTTTAAACCACATATCGTTAACCTGATTTCTTATTGCGTTTTTGTTGGCATCATTGGCCTCTCTAACATAAGAATAGTTGTATTGTTTTATACCTCCAGCTACATAATAGAAATCTGCATTAAAATCTAAGGCTTTGTAAGAAAGACTCATATTTATAGTTCCACTAAAAGGAGGTGTTGAGTGACCAAGGGCTATCATATTTTCTCTTGTTAGAGTTTCTGTTGCTTGTATCTCTCTTCCATCTGCTCCTTCAAATACAGGAAGGCCTGTGATTGGGTTTATGCCAAGACATTTTGGACCGTATATCATATCAAATGATTTGCCTATTTCGTAATCTGGAATTACGGCATCTTCGCTGGCAAATATTCGGTCTGCATAGTATAGGTCTACAACATTGTTTTTATTGTATGATAGTGAAGCTCCTAGTATTAATTGAAAGTCTCCTTTATTTAATACTTTGCCGTTAAGAGTAAATTCGTATCCCGAATTATCTAGTACTCCAATATTTCTTTTTAGAGATAGAAAGCCACATGAACTTGGAATAGGTACATCTAAAAGAGCCTCTTTTGTTGTTCTTTTATACCAATTTACTCCAATGTTAATTCTCCTAAATAACTCTAAAGATATACCAGCATCTATAGATGTTGTTTGTTCTGGTTTTAGGTCTTTGTTATATAAACCCATTAGCTCTAAGAGTCTTCTGTCTTCGTAACTATCTTTTGAGTAGCTAAATGTTGCAACTGTAGACGACATGCTTACTCCGCTTAGACTGGCAGTTTTGCCGTAAGAAGCTCTTATATTTAAATTGCTAATAACATTATTATTTTCTAAAAATCCATATTTACTTATAGTCCAACCCAAGCCTGCAGCCCATGCCATATTCCATCGTTTGTCTTTTGGTAAGATAGATGATGCATCTGCTTTGTATGTTGCAAAAATGTCGTATACGCTATCAAAGGTGTAACCTGCAACTATGCCTATACCAAGTTGCGCATTTTTATCTCTGTAGCTTCCAACATGGGGCTTGCGATTTCCTTCGATTGATTGGTTAATTGCAGATGCAGAGCGTAATTTGCCTATTCCATATCCTGTAATAGAAACATTATCACTTATGCTTTTGTAAAAATCTAAGTTGGCGCCAATAGTAAAGTTGTGTCTTTCTGCTATTATTTTATTATATGTTACACGAACGTTAGATGATAAGTTGGTACTTGTGTTTTTTGATTTGCTTAGTTTTCCTCTTTGATTTAAAGCTATACCACTATTCATTTCTGAATAGGCCGTTGAGGGTGTAATATTTAGGGTTTCACTAAGTACAAAGTCTACACCGGCAATAGCAGAGATATCTAAGCCAGGTACAAAGCTAAGATTAATACTTCCACTTGCTCCTGCTGTTTTATCTTCGCTCTCGCTGCTAAACTGATTGAGTAGGTCTTGATAAGTTCTGTTTGGGTAAGAGTATAGCTTACCACCATTAATACTCTCGTAAGGGTTTAGTTGATATACTAAGGTACTAGGGTCGTAATCACTACCATTGGGGTTATTGGTTTTTGAATATCCACCATTTACACTTAACATTGCATATCCCCATTTCCCTAATTTTTGGTCTAAGTTCATTCTTAAGCTTACCCTTTGCTTGTCGTTGCCAGGTATTCTTCCACCTTGTTCTGTAAAGTTGGCAGAAATATAATAAGAGCTTACATCAGAGCCTCCTTTCATGCTTAAGTTGTGCTTTTGGTACATACTATTTCTAATAAGTTGTCTAAACCAATCTGTATTTGTTCCTTTTAGAGAGTCTAATTTAGATCTACCTTGAGCAATAAGTTCTTCTAATTGGGGGTCGCTAGAATAATATTTTCTGTAGTAATCTTCGCTATATCTGTAACCTGGAGCTGCAGGGTTCTTTAGTAGCCTTTCTAGTTCTAGTTTTTCACTAGACTCCATCATGGCTATTCCTCTTCTTCCTCTAAGTGTTATTCCCATATCCATGTTATAGGTATAAACTGCTTTTCCTTCTCTGCCTCTTTGTGAACTTATTTCTAGTACTCCGTTTGCTGCTTTTATACCATAGAGGGCACAAGCAGCTGCATCTTTTAATACTTTTATGTCTTTTATATCTGCTGGGTTAAGCTCAAAAAAAGCTTCAGCTGTAATTATTTGACCATCCATTACATATAGCGGCTCGTTTGCAATATTGCCTTTACGAAGAGATGAGTTTCCTCTAATTCTAATTTCTGGTTTGCTTCCTATCCCTCCAGTATTTGTTACAAGCAGCCCAGGAACAGAGCCTTGTAGTGCAGATGACATATCTATCATTGGCTTACTTGTTATTCTGGTCATATCTACTTGTTGAACTACTCCAGATTTTGCTCTTATATCAATTTCGTTAATGTTTTGGCGTGCGGTAAGTACTATCTCGTTAAGCATATTGGCCTCGTAGTACATAGTAACATTTAAGATCTTTTGCCCTGTATATTTTATTACTATGGGTTTCATTCCTAAAATGGAGAATTCTATAGAGACATCTCCTTTTATGTGCCCTTTTAATGTGTATTTTCCATTTTCATCAGAAATTGTTCCAAAGGGGAGATCTATAATGCGAACAGAAGCACCTGGAACAGTTTGTTTGTGTTCGTCTATTATTTGTCCCGATATTATTATGTCTTTTTCTCCTTTGGCGTTTTGTGCTTTTACAATTGAGCAACAGAATAATAAAATTGTAGGGAAGATGATTTTAAATAGTAGGTTAAATTTGTTTGTCATTTTTTTAAATTTAATTCATTATTACGTATGGATCTCCGTTTTCTGATTGCAACATTCCACATGCAGAGCGGTTTATACATATAGTTGTCTTAAAGAAGCGGTCGCATTTTTCTTTTTGCTCGCTGTTGCAGATAGATCTAATTTTTGTGTAGTAGATGTATCCAGTTTGTTGTAAGTTGGTGTGTAACTGAATAATTTGTTGGTAGAAGAGGTTTTCGTCTTCTTTGCTAAGGTTCCCATTTATCAGTTTTTTAGAAAACTCTTCGTTTGCTCTTCCTATCTGCATGCCAATTTTTGCTTTGCTTGCTATATGGTATTCATTTATAGTTTTAAAAAGCTCTATCTGGTCTTTGCTAAAGTTTAAGTATCTAGTAAAAAAATGATTGTTGTAGTCTACCTCTTCTTTAGTTATTTCCGATATGTCTGTGTCTTTTTTACTGCTTATATAGGTAATAAACATGGTGATTGTTATAATTGCAAGCGAAATTGATAGAATGGACAAAATTGCAAAAATTGTTTTATTCTTCATATTATAAGATTTTAATGTTTTTTTATACCGTAAAAATAGTGTTCTACCCCAATGTATTTGCCACAGGCAAAGCTTATCCCGTTTTCTCTTTCTTTGTTAACGGCAAATTCGCCTAGGGCAAAGCCTAGCCCAAGTGCTAGTAGTATTGTTGCGACTAGTGCTATTAGATACTTTTTTCCAAATAAATGACTTATGTTATTGTCT
>CAXYUL010000182.1:0-4281 GCA_964292095.1 uncultured Bacteroidales bacterium
CTGTATTTTTTTTTCTATTAATTTATTTTTCTTAGTGCAAAGGTAAAAAAAGTTATCTTTGTGTAATAATTTTTATATTTTTTATGATGGATATCAAATTTCGTTCCGTTAAACCTATTATAGATTCTAGTCTTCCAGGCGTTTTTATAGAAACATATGGCTGCCAAATGAATGTAAATGATAGCGAGGTTGTATTATCTGTATTACAATCTGCTGGCTACTCATTATGCAACAGTATAGAAAATGCAGATGTTATTTTAGTAAATACTTGCTCTATTAGGGATAATGCCGAACAAAGAATATGGGGAAGATTAGACGTTTTTTTACAAGAGAAGAAAAAACGTAAAAAATTAATAGTGGGTATATTGGGCTGCATGGCAGAAAGGCTCAAAGAGGAGCTACTTAAACACCCCGCAGTTGATATTGTTGCTGGTCCCGATTCTTATAGAGAGATAGCTAAGTTAATTAGTGGTCTTAGGGATGGGGAAAAACAAATTAATACCATACTATCACACGAAGAAACATACGCAGATATTTCTCCTATAAGATTAGATAAAAATGGAGTTTCTGCCTTTATTTCTATAATGCGTGGTTGCAACAATATGTGTTCTTATTGCGTAGTCCCTTATACCAGAGGAGCTGAAAGAAGCAGAGATCCTAAAAGTATAGTAGAAGAAGCCCAAGAGCTTTTTAACAATGGGTATCGGGAAGTAAGTTTACTTGGACAAAATGTAGATTCTTACCACTGGACTAACCCAGATAATCCTACTGATACTACTAATTTTGCCCAGTTGCTAGAACTTGTTGCTTTAATAGATCCAAAATTGAGGGTTAGATTTTCTACCTCACACCCTAAAGATATGGGTAACAGCGTATTATATACTATGGCAATGTATGAGAATATTTGTAAGCATATTCATCTTCCAGTTCAAAGCGGTAGTAATGCTATGTTGCTTAAAATGAACAGGAAATATACTAGAGAAGGCTACCTAGATAGAGTTGCCAAAATTAGAGAAATATTACCTAGTTGCGCCATAAGTACAGATATTATTGCTGGTTTTTGTTCAGAAACAGCACAAGACCACATAGATACCTTAACTTTAATGGAGATAGTTCGTTTTGATTCTGCCTTTATGTTCCAATATTCGCAAAGACCTAACACAAAGGCTGCTAGACATTTTGCCGATGATGTTAGTGCAGATATTAAAACAGCTCGTTTAAATGAAATTATTGAACTTCAAAATAGTTTAGCTTTAGAGAGTAATCAAAAGTGCATAGGAAAAACTTTTGAGGTTTTAGTAGAGGGATTTTCTAAGAGATCTAAAGAGCAATTAATTGGTAGAACACCTCAAAATAAAATGTGCGTTTTTGATTCAAAGGGGCACAATATTGGTGATTATGTTATGGTTAAAATTAACACTTGCACATCTGCAACACTTTTAGGCGAGATTATTGCTGAGAGTGAGAGCTTAAAAAGCAAAATAATTAAGTAGAGGCTTACTTTTTTTATTAATTAACAATTATAAAATACAATTATATGACAAAGATGAATACCGTTTATACCGGTAATTTACGCACAGAGGCAGAGCATATACAATCTGGTAATAAGTTAATTACCGATGCTCCATTAGATAATAACGGAAAAGGTGAGTATTTTTCTCCTACAGATTTGTTTGCAACTTCTTTAGGTTGTTGCATGCTAACAATTATGGGAATGTCTGCTCAAGCCTATGGCTTTAGCATAGACGGAACCAAAATTGAGACCGAAAAAATTATGGGAACAAATCCACGCAGAATTGTTGAACTTAATTTAGTAATCAATTTTCCTAAAGGCAATAATTACACCGACAAAGAAAAAAGATTAATTGAGTCGGCAGCAAGAACTTGCCCTGTTGCTAACAGCTTGCATCCCGATATTAAAAAGAATATTACTTTTAACTACTAGCTGTTTTTTTGCTGGTAGAGGCATTATATAGCGTTGCTTTAGAGTTGATGGGATTTTTAGCGTAATGTGGGTTATTTTAGAATGGGTTTTCGTGGAATGAGGTTTTCGTGGAAGGGGCTTATTGGAGGAGTTTATTGTGGGATATCTTTGGGCTAATTTACATGATCTAATTTTACATTATGCCTATTTATACTAACGTGGTTTTATACTAGCCAGTATGATGTTTTTTTGGTAGTTCTAAAAAAATATCATACATTTGCAGCCCAACAAAGACAGCAATGTAAGCGTTAACCAGCCCGGATGGCGGAATTGGTAGACGCGCTGGTCTCAAACACCAGTGAAGCAATTCGTGCCGGTTCGATCCCGGCTCCGGGTACTAAAAACGGCTTACAGATAACTGTAAACCGTTTTTTAATGGGATTTTCCCCACCGTTTCCCCACACGAGATAAAGAATGATATTTTTCATATCTATTTCTTTTAAGACTCGGTATATTCCTTAAATCTCATTTTCTCGCTGTCCTTTCTCAATCTTACATATTTGAGCTGCCTGAACCCCTATTAGCTCGCCTAATTGCTTTTGAGTGTAGTTCTTTGCTTCTCTCAATTCTTTGCCTTATAGCCAATCATAGCCAATTCTACACGCATATTGTGTGCTTCTCTCTTAGATGTGCCATCTACACCAACAAGCTCGTCCAACGCCTCTTCAAAGTCATAAAAATCTTTTTACTCTTTCATTTTTTTGCGGTTTTATCTGTTAAAATATATTTTCATCATCTGCTCGGTCCTGTCAATCTCCTTTTTAGGTACTTGACTAAGCTTTTTGATGAACCCATGAGTAGCTATAACTAAAGTATCAGCGTTATTCCGCTTATCCAAAAAGGCTAACATTCGGTACTGCTCGCTATTGTACAGAGTCCTGAACTTCCAAACATCGCCAGTTAGCTTTTTAAGCAATTTAGAGTCTAATGTACTACGAGCAATATCCATATTGTCAAATATCTTTTGCCTTGTCTTTGTATAGGATAACCTTAAATTTTGGAAATTAAATAAAAATGTTTATATTTACTACGAGAGAAATTTAAACTAATTTTAGTATATGAAAACGAGAGTAAGACAAATAATAATGACTATGGCCGTAATAGGAACTATGGCTATGGGATGCGCTAAAGAAGAGATACCGTCTAACCCTAAAGAGAACACCCTAAAACTAGAAAAAACTAGCTTATCGCTTAAATATCTCCAAATGGAAAAAATAGCTGTAACTGAAGCTGGGGTAGATAACAGCAGCGTGCAATGGGAAGTGATAGAGGGTAATGAAATTGTCTCTATAATAAACGGAAACACAATAGTGGGTAGAAAGATAGGGAAAGCTAAGATATTGGCTAGAATGGGTGAAAAAAAGGCTATTGTTGAGGCTAATGTAACTTCACAAGATTATATTCCTGTTGAAGAGATAATATTTAATATTAATGGAGAGATAGTATCATCTAAGGATGATATTAAAATATGGCAAAATTATGAGCTGATGAACATAAAGGTAGTGGGCTACAAACCAGAAAATGCCAGCTACGCAAACATTGCAAGTGTAACAATACTGGAAGATAGAACACCAATGGTAGACCATTCATTTGGTGATAAATATATGGGATATATGAATGATACTCACCCTAGCAAAATAAAAGGAAACCCAAAGGAAATAAAAGATTCTCTATTATTTAGACATGGTGGAGTTACGTATAAAGATAGATGGAAAGATACTATTTTCCTAAAAACATATCTAAGAATAGGACTAATCGGATTCCCAACTGAGCTGCAAGAAAATGATGTAGATAAAGCAAATAGAGAGATAAGAGTAACAGAGAAAAGATTATACTTAGGAGAAAGAATAAACTACTTTGACGCTGGAGAAGAGTACTACACAGGAATTGGCAGTGGGGATGGAGCTTACGGAACTGCACGAAGGTGCATTAATATTAGAAGTGGAGAAAAGAAAAAGATACCTATGCAAGTGTTTGCACCTAAAGATTATAATGATATTCTATGGGGATTGGGAGGAGATAATAATGCTACTGAACTAGCTGGCTTGTTTAGTCATAATTATGATGATGTTAACTTAGGTAAGCTCCACGTGTCTCTAGATGGTACAGTGGAGTTAGATGCAGATTTTACTTGCGCAACATATCAAATAAACGGAAGAGAAGGACGACTTATAGGCTTTGCTGCTGGGTTCCTAATAGAGTTGAATACAGACAAATGCAAGGAGCTGATGGAAAAAGGGGTTGCACAACGTTTAGATGATAGAGAGGTGATAGCTATAATATGGAGACCATAAGCA
>CAXYUL010000183.1:0-4278 GCA_964292095.1 uncultured Bacteroidales bacterium
TGATTATTATATCATTTTTTTTAAAAGAGCTACAACTAATAATGGTCCCTGCAATAAGAATACAGAGAGCGCTATATATATATTTATTCATTTATTATTATTTGCTATTTGTCTATATTAAAGTGTCCTATAATTTTTGCACTATAATAGTGCTTACGTAATAGAACACGTAACTATTAGTACTTTACTATAATAGTAAGTATTTAAAGATTCTAAAATATGGTAAATTTTAGATAGGACTAACAATAATAGCAAGGTGGAGCTCTAAGAGAATTATGGCAAACTATAAGCTGAATTTTACAAAGAGTACTCTTTTCTGTTAATCTCTTAATTAACTCTGTAAAAAACAAAAATACTGTTAAAGCACTTGTAATTAATAATATATAAGTTAATTGGGCTATAGTCTGACACTCGCCACTAGTATGATTATGCTGTACATTAGGCCAAACCAAGTGAGAATGGCTAATTATTCCCCATTCAAAAACATGGGTATGATAAAAGAGTGTGCTCTCGCAGTAATAACTCACAAAAAGAGTTATTAACCATAGTTTTAATATTTTAACGATTCTATTATTCACCCCTTTATTTATATTTTTGCAAAAGTAAGAAAAATATAACTCTAGCAACAATAATGTAGTATTTTTGCGTAAAAATTAATTACAAATATTATAATGTTAAATAATAGCACTAAGAATAGAGGACAATATATAATTAAGGCACTTTTATTATTATCATTTATAGTTGAATATAATTTTGCTTTTCCTAAATCTCTTAATCCAGGTAAACCTTCTGGGCATCAGGCAGATATATATTCTATACTGCCCTTTAAAAAGTGCAAACAGATAGATGACTTAATTTTAAATATTCATAATGGTATAGACCACCCAATTGGCTACTTTGCAGGTCTGAGAAATCCTCCACATCAAGATTTTACTTGGCATAAATATGGCCACAGGGTTTTCTTTCACTGGGGTTTTAACTCAAACCCTAAAAATAGTATTATTTTAAACAAACTAGTAGACGAAAGAAAATGGCCTAAGAATACTCAAGAACTATTTTGGGAAAAAGTTATTACAGAACAAAGTAGACGAAATAAATCTGACATGGCACTATGCTCTAAAACACTTAGTTTTTCTTTACAAGGAAAAGAAAGAGCTTATGCTAATGCTATAGCTTCTCTTATTGTAGATGTACACATACTTGGAGATTACACAACAACAAATATAGTTTGCCTGCAAGAGATTTCATCTGTTGCCTCTGATATAAAAAAAGCCTTATTTTCTAGTTTATACGGAGGAGATATTGCAAAAGAAATTAATAAAGCAATAGACAAAACAGCTAGTATTAAATCTCAAAAAGAAAGAGCAGTGGCAATTTTAAAAATTCTTCAACAAAACATGCCTACATTTTGGTTAGAAGCACAAAACTCATATTTTATTAAGCATTTTAAAAAGATTGGACTACCATTAAAACAGCTATACAAATAATATTAATAAATAAGCCCAAAATCTATATAAATAAGATTTTGGGCTTAAATTTTTATAAGAAGCTATTATTTATAAACCTTTTAATGCAGCTTGCGCAGCAGATAAACGGGCAATAGGAACTCTAAATGGAGAACATGAAACATAGTTCATCCCAATCCTATGGCAGAAAGCCACAGACTCTGGATCTCCACCATGCTCACCACAAATACCAACTTTAAGTTTAGCATTAGTTGAACGACCGCCAGAAATACCCATCTCAATTAACTTACCAACAGTATCTTGGTCTAAAGTTTGGAAAGGATCGGCTGGTAAAATTCTCTTAGATAGATAGTCTCCCATAAAGGCCTCAATAACAACTGTAGACAAAACAAAAGTCATCTGAGTAAGGTCATTTGTTCCAAAAGAGAAGAACTGAGCAGTTTTAGCCATATCATCAGCTATAATTGCAGCACGAGGTATCTCAATCATAGTTCCATATAAATAGCTTATAGTAACACCTTGCTCTTTCTCTACCTCTGCATGAACTCTATCACAAATATCTTTTTGGAAATCAAGCTCTTTAACAGAAATAGTAACAGGAATCATAATCTCTGGTTTAGGATTAAGTCCCTCTTTAATGAGTTCAGCTGTAGCCATAAAGATAGCTCTAAACTGCATCTCAGAAATTTCTGGATAAGTAACGCCTAAACGAACACCACGGTGGCCCATCATAGGATTAACCTCGTGAAGAGACTCCCCACGTTTTTTAACATCCTCAATCGTAATTTCTAAACCATCAGCTAATTCTTTTTGTTTCTCATAAGTTTGAGGAACAAACTCATGTAAAGGCGGATCCAATAGACGGAACGTAACAGGCAGTCCATCCATTATCTTCAGAGTAGACTTAGTTGCTTCTTTTACATAAGGCTCTAATTCGCTTAAAGCATGTCTTCTCTCTGCAAGTGTATTAGAAAGAATCATTTTTCTTAGTTTAGAAAGTGGTTGCTCAGAATTAATACCATAAAACATATGCTCAATACGGAATAGACCAATTCCCTCAGCACCAAAAGACAAAGCATTTTTAGCATCCTCTGGATTATCGGCATTTGTTCTAACGCCCAACACTCTATATTTATCAACAATATTCATAAACTCTACAAAGCGTGGATTCTCACACGCATCCATAGTATGAATAGGCACATCATAAACAAAACCCTTACTTCCATTTAAGCTAAACACATCTCCTTCTTTATACACTCTATCGCCAATAGTTAAACTCTTTGTAAGCATATTAATATGTAAAGCATCGCAACCAACTACACAGCACTTACCCCAACCTCTAGCAACAAGAGCAGCATGAGAAGTCATACCACCTCTTCCTGTTAAAAGGCCATCTGCGGCACGCATACCCTCAACATCCTCTGGATTAGTCTCTTCCCTAACAAGAATAACCTTCTCCTTTCTAGCAGCAGCATTAACAGCTTCTTCTGCTGTAAATACAATCTTCCCGACACTTCCACCAGGACCTGCAGGTAAACCTTGTGCTACAACAGTAGCCTTTTTCTCAGACTTAGGGTCTAAAATAGGATGCAAAAGTTCATCTAATTGAGCAGGAGCAAGCCTCATAACTGCTGTCTTCTCATCTATTAAACCCTCACTCAACATATCCATAGCCATATTCAAAGCAGCTAAACCTGTCCTTTTACCAACTCTACATTGCAACATCCATAATTTACCATCTTGAATAGTAAACTCTATATCTTGCATATCTCTAAAATGCTTCTCTAAGTTTTGTTGGATAGAATCTAACTCCTTATATACAACTGGCATAGCAGTCTCTAAAGAAGCTAAATGCTTATTATGATCATTTTTTGTAGACTCATTAAGTGGATTAGGAGTTCTAATACCTGCCACAACGTCTTCGCCTTGAGCATTTATAAGCCACTCACCATAAAATTTATTTTCTCCAGTAGCTGGGTTACGAGAAAATGCAACACCTGTAGCAGAATTATCGCCCATGTTACCAAAAACCATAGATTGAACATTAACAGCAGTACCCCACTCATCAGGAATTCCCTCTATTCTTCTATAAGAAACAGCTCTTCTTCCATTCCAAGATTTAAATACTGCACTTATACCACCCCAAAGTTGCTCGTAGGCATCATCTGGAAAAGGTTTTCCTAGTTCTTGTTTAACCCTTATTTTAAAATCCTCACACAAAGTCATTAACTCCTCTGTAGTAAGATCTGTATCAGACTTATATCCTCTATCCTTTTTGACCTTAGCCAACATCCTATCTAACTGTACTCTAATACCATTCCCCTCCTCTGGTTCAATTCCTTCTGCCTTTTCCATAACAACGTCTGAATACATCATAATCAAACGTCTATAAGCATCATACACAAAACGAGGATTAGATGTCTTCTCTATTAGTCCTGGTATTGTAGCAGAACATAAACCAATATTAAGTACAGTTTCCATCATACCTGGCATAGAGCTTCTAGCTCCTGAACGACACGAAACCAACAAAGGAGCCTTAGAATCACCAAACTTCATACCCATAATATCCTCAGTTGCTTTTAAAGCAGCATCTACCTCTGCTTTTAATTCTTTTGGATAAGTACAAGCATTTTTATAATACTCAACACAAGTTTCTGTAGTAATAGTAAAACCTGCTGGAACAGGAATACTTAGTTTACACATTTCGGCCAAATTAGCACCTTTGCCACCTAACAAGTTTTTCATAGACCCATCGCCTTCTGCATCTCTGCCACCAAAGCGATACACTCTTTTGTTCTCTGCCATACGTAAA
>CAXYUL010000184.1:0-4269 GCA_964292095.1 uncultured Bacteroidales bacterium
CCAACATACCGTATTCAGCTTTTATTTTATCAGATATAATTAATGCACCAATTGGAAAACCGTTTCCAATGCCTTTGGCCATAGTTACTATGTCTGCATCAATGTTTGATATTAGTTTATGTGCATAGTATGCTCCACTTCTTCCGCATCCACTCTGAATTTCATCTATTATCAATAGAGTTCCGTATTGCGTGCATAGTGCCCTGGCTCTATCCAAGAAATATTTGTCGGGAAGAAAAATACCTGCAACACCTTGAATACCTTCTATAATAAAAGCTGCATAATTACAACTTGAGAGTTCTTTTTCTAAGTTTTCTAGGTCTCCAAGTTTAATAAATTTAACATTTGAGTTCTTATTAAATGCAGATTGAATTTTTTCATTGTCTGTTGCTTCTACAGCTCCGCTAGTTCTTCCATGAAATGAGTTTTTTAGAGCCAGGATTTTTTTTCTACCAGTTGTAAATGATGCTAGTTTTAGAGCGTTTTCATTTGCTTCTGCTCCGCTATTGCACATAAATAGTGAGTAATTTTTGTATGAGCTTATATTAGCTAAACGTTCTGCAAATTTTTTTTGCAAAGAGTTTGTAATAGAGTTTGAGTAAAATCCTAATTTTTTAGACTGCTCATATAAGGCCTTTGTGTATTTATCATGGCAATGACCAATGCTTATTACAGCATGACCACCGTATAGGTCGAGGTATTGTTGGCCATCTTTATCCCATATTTGGCAGGCCTTTGCTTTTATTGGTTCAATATCCCAAAGAGGGTATACGTTAAAAAGGTTCATATTTTTCTTTATTTTATTAAAATGCAGATGGCTTAAATCTAAGTCCGCAATCTCTTTTTAGATTAAACATTAAGTTCATATTTTCTACTGCCTGACCGCTTGCTCCTTTTAGGAGATTGTCTAGTATAGATGTTATGTGAACATATCCATTATGTATTTCTATATGTAGCAATACTTTATTTGTATTAATAACTTCTTTTAAACTTATTTCTTCTTTGCATATATGTACAAATGGAGAGTTTTTATAGTAGTCTTTATATAAGTTTTCTATTTTTTCTAAAATTTTGTTTGCTGTTATTTCTATGTTAGAATCTTTTGCTTCTTGCTTGTTTGCTATTTCTTCATTAAACTTTTCTGTTAGCTTTGTATATACCGATGCAAAAATTCCACGAGTAAAATTCCCCCTCATTGGAACAAAATTAAGTGTATAATCTTTTCCATTACTTAGTTTTGATAGGCTCTTTTTAATTTCTCCAATATGTTGGTGTTCAAAAGGTTTATATATTGATATATTGCCTTCTCTATAACTGAAATGAGATTTTTCTGACAATTTTTTTCCAGCGCCCGTAGAACCTGTTATTGCGGTAATATGTATTTCTTTATCCAGAATATTGTTTTTTGCTAGTGGAACTAGTGCGCATTGTATTGCGGTGGCAAAGCAGCCTGGATTTGCAATATAGTCTGCATTTTTTATCTCATTGCTAAAGGTATCACTTAATCCATAGATAAATTTCTTGTTTCCATATTGCTCAGAAAGCCTAAAATCATTGCCAAGGTCTATGATTTTACATTTGTCGGGAAGATTATTATTAAGTAAAAAATCTTTTGATAAGCCGTGTCCTAAGCATAGAAAAATTACCTGTGGATTGTTTATTGTCTCTGTGAATTTTAGATTGGTTTCCCCAATTAAATCTTTATGTATGTCTGTAAGATATAGGCCTTTGCTAGTGCTACTTACTATAGATACAATTTCTACCATGGGATGATATAGGAGTATTCTTATTAATTCACTTGCTGTGTATCCTGTGCCTCCAATTATAGAAACACGTATTTTATTTTGCATCGTCTGTAGTTTGTGGGTGAATAGAATAGTATATTTTGAGAGGATTTGCTAATACCTTTGTAAATCCAATAATATCTTGGGCTGTAAATGATTTGTTCATTTCGCCGTATTCTCCAAATTTAGAGCTCATAAGGTCGTATTTACTTCTGCAACCTGTAATAGAAAATGTGTATGGCTTAAGTATAATATCAACTTCTCCGCAGACATTTTTTTGCGTACTTTCTAAGAATACTTCTATGTCTCTCATAATTGGATCTAAGTACTGTGCTTCGTGCATTAATTGCCCGTAGTAGTTAGATAGGATCTCTTTCCAGTATAATTGGCCTTTTACTAAGGTGTGTTTTTCTAATAAATGGTGACTTTTTATTAGAATAAGTGCTGCGGCAGCTTCAAATGCCACTCTGCCTTTTATTCCAATAATTGTGTCACCTACATGAATGTCTCTACCTATGCCGTATGGAGATGCTATTTCTGTGATGCTATTTATTATGTTAATTGGAGACATTTCTTTGTTGTTTAGGCTTATTGGCTCACCATTGTAGAATCCTATGATTATTTTTGTATCTTCTTTTGCACTAACAGTGTGTGGATAAGCATCTTGAGGAAGATAGCCATCTGATGATAGGGTTTCTACACCACCTATACTAGTTCCCCATATACCTTTATTTATAGAGTACTTGCTTTTTTCCCAACTATAATTAAATCCATGTTTAGTTAAGTAATTAATTTCTTCTTGTCTGCTTAGCGATAATTCTCTTATGGGAGCAATAACTTTTGTGCTAGAACTTAATATATCAAATACAATATCAAATCTTACTTGATCATTTCCTGCTCCGGTACTTCCGTGGGCTACGTATTTTGCATTTAAGCTTCTTGCATGTCTGAGTACCTCTAGTGCTTGAAATATTCTCTCGGAACTTACAGATAGGGGATATGTAGAGTTTTTTAAGATGTTACCGTATATTAAATACTTAATTCCCTTATTATAATAGGTATCTACTGCATCTATATTTATATGACTTTTAGCGCCAAGTGTTAATGCTCTGTCTTTAATTTCTTCTTGCTCTTCTTTAGAGAAGCCACCAGTATTAACCATTATTGTGTGAACTTCTAAATTTTTTTCGTTTATTAAATATGGTACGCAAAAAGAGGTATCTAAACCGCCGCTGAATGCTAAAACAACTTTTTCTTTCATTTTATTTTATTATTTATAATTAATTCTGTTTGTGAGTTTATATAGGAGCTTATTTATGTGTTATCCTATTTATGTATTAGCTTATTAAAAGGACTAATTACCTTAAGCGGAATCATTGCGCCCTTTTTTATATAATTTATTACTATTAATTGTTTTTTGTGTGGAGTTTGTTTTGCAGCTATAACTTTTGGATCGTATAATAAACCAGTGCATAAACACATCTTGTATTCATTCCTTTCTAAAATGTCGTAGTTTCTACAGCCTTTGCAGCCTTGCCAGAACTCTTTATCATCTGTTAGCTCAGAAAATGGAACTGGCCTAAAACCTAATTCCGAGTTTATTCTCATTACTGCTAAGCCTGTTGTTATACTAAATATCTTTGCATAAGGATACATTTTCCTTGATAGATTAAATATTTCTTGTTTAATTTGTTTGGCTAAGCCAGTCATTCTAAATTCATGGGCTACTATTAAACCAGAATTTGCTACAAATTTTGTATGGCTCCATGTTTCTATGTAAGCATAGCCTGCAAAAGTTCCATCTTCTGTTAATGCAATAACAGCTTTTCCGTCTCTCATTTTGGCCTTAACATAATCGGAACTTCTTTTTGCTATGCCTGTTCCTCTTTCTTGGGCAGAAATAAACACAAGTTCACAGATACGCTCTGCGTAAATTACGTGGCTTTCGTTTGCCACATAAATATTAACTTTCATACTATATAAGTAATTTCAAAAGTTTATTAAAAAATTATTATTTGAATTTTAGTATTAGAATAACAGATATATGCATAGCTAGCACCTTAAATAATGCTACTTATTAATTTTATTTGTTAATGTATATATATGACACTACACATGCATACCATAGATTAACACAACACAAATAAAGGCCATCTTGTTATTCTGTACTTTTATTGGGACTATATGTGAACATTACGTACTAAAATTGGCGCAAGGTTCACTACATTCGGACTAGAGTATAAGCCACAGATGCATGACTAAGAACTTGCCATTGCAAAAGATCAAAATATAATATGTGGCTTTGTTGTTTCATTTATATAATATTTGTATTAAATATATCTGCTACAATTTTTAAGTTTTTTACTTTTTAGATTGCAATGACAAAGATAAAAAAAATAATTTTATTCTACAATAGTTTACTTTAAAAAAGGAAATTAATAAATGCTAGAAAAACTATTACACTTAAAAAAAGGCGATTAAGGAA
>CAXYUL010000185.1:0-4260 GCA_964292095.1 uncultured Bacteroidales bacterium
CTCTTCTATACTCATTTAATATTTCTTCTTTTGCCGATTCAATTCCTTCAAAACCCTCTACTTGTTCATTTCTAGCAAGCATGTAGGTTTTATATAGTTCGTTTATTTGAGCTAAATTATTAGAACTCTCCATTGCTATAAGGTACATTTCAGATAAACGTAGCATAGGAACAAACCATCTATTTTGAATTTTATAGCTTTCACTCTTATTCTCCGATTGGTCTTTATTTTGGACGTATTTATTTAATATGTCATATTCAGATCCAACTTGATCTACATTTTTTCCCCACACTAAATTAAATCTGTTATTAGAAGCAGTATTTCTTCCTGTAAATAACTCTTTTTTCTGATTTTTTCCAAGTTTTAATAATCTTATTTCAGTTTGCATATTTTCTAATGCAGATTTAGATAAGCCAAATATAGTTTCTGTTGGAAGTGCATTATTAAAAGCAATAAAATCTGCATCTGTAGATAAACTAATTGCCTCTTTAGAGTCTTTATCTTTAGCATTAATAACTTCTAAGGCAGCTTGGTTAGCAGTAGCCTTATCGCCAAGATAAAGGCTTATGCGTGCTTGTAATGCCTTTACTGCAAAATAGTTAAGTCTAAATCTCCTACAAATAAGGAAATCCTCTACCTCATAATCTGTAGTTGCAGAAAATGAGTTTAATTTAGCTACTCCGTAAGTTTTTACAGGATCTGTAGCTAATAGTATAACTGCCTGGTTTATATCTCTTTTTACTTTTTCTGAATATGCAGAGAAAGTAAAAAGATCTGCTCCTTCTGTGCCTGTTTTTTCTGAATATGGTAGAGAAACATTAATATTTGCACCCACAGGAACTTGTCCAAATATTCTTAAAAGATCAAAATGGCAGAGTGCTCTTATTGCTAAAGCTTCTCCTTTAATTATATCTCTTTTACTTTTAGATTTTATAACACTGCCACTCTCTTCTATATTCTCTAATATAGTGTTAGCTTGGCTTATTACATTGTATAACTTTTGATATACATTTTTAAATTTATTTTGAGCACTCGCTGCCTCAAAATCAAAATTTTTGAGTGATATTAAGTCTTTTTGGTTATTCTCATCTAATTTTCCCCACATCTGTGCCATTACTTCTATTTCTTTAATGCTTAAAGAAAGACCATATAAATCGTTATCAGCCATTTTTATATAACAACCAATAATTACATCTTCATAGCCTTGTTCTTTTTGGAACATATCTTTTGCAGGGATTTCTGTTTGAGGAGTTATGTTCAGCCATTTATTGCAAGAGCAAAAAAGAAGCTGTACAAAAATCATAATATATAATATATTCTTTTTCATTTTCTGGTGTTTTAGAATGTTAAAGATAGCGAAATTGTAGAGCGTCTTGCAAATGGGTAGTCTGTACCACGCTCCCTTTTAATGGTAGATACGTAAAACATGTCAGACATATTAAAGCCTACTATAATAGATTGTATTTTGGCTTTTTCTTTAAGTAGTTTACCATCAAAAGTGTATTGTAGGCTAACATTCTGCAAATCAAAGGTATTATCTTTCATAACAAAACGTGAAGTAGCCTTGGTAATATCGGTACCAATACCCTTAAAGAAAGTTACATCACCAGGCTTTTGCCATCTCTCAGATAATACTCTCTTATCTACATTCCTTTTAACCATAGCTCCTGATGTAATCTCCACTTTGTTTAGCAGAGTCTGATTATATTGATATCCTCCAAAATAAAAGCCAAAGGCTAAGTTTAATGAAAAGCCTTTATATTGCAATAGAGTACTAATATTACCACGATATAATGGATCAGACGTTCCCATAAAGACTTTATCTTTTGCATTCCAAACTGGTGAAATATTTCCATCTCTATCAAGGAATATCTCTTTTCCTGTACTAGGATCTATACCTAAAGAACGAACAGCATAAATAGCATTAGTAGGATCGCCCTCAAACATTAAGTTTTCTAAGTCTGTATTGTTTATTAGGGCATCCTGAGTATTTTTCTTCATTGCTTCAGATAATTTTTCTATTCTATTTTTATTATAAGCTATTTTGGTAGTAAGCGACCATGTAAATTTTTTCTCTGTATTTCTAATAATGTAGCCACTTAGCATAGCCTCTACACCTTTATTACTTATTTCTCCAATATTTTCCATATATGATGGGAAACCAGTTGATAGTTGTACCTCTCGTAAAGATAATAGGTCTCTTGTAGCTTTTTGATATACGTCAACCGAAGCCGAAAGTCTTCCTTGCCAGAATGATATATCTAAACCTATGTTAGACTGAAATACTTTTTGCCATTTTAGATTAGGATTACCAAGGCCCATTAAATCTGCACCAGACCAAATACCATATCTTGTTCCAGTATAGTATTCAAACATAGATAGTGCTTGGTATGGAGAAAATTGTTGAGAACCACTTTCTCCAATAGATGCTCTAAGTTTTAAGTTAGATATAAGTTTTTGGTCTTGCATAAATTTCTCTCTATGTATATTCCATCCCAAACCTATACTCCAAAATGGAGCAAAACGGTTGTTAGCTCCAAATTGAGATGAGCCATCCATACGGTACGATCCGTCTATAAAATATCTATTATCGTAAGTATAGTTTGCATTAAGTGTAAAACCAACGCTGCGGCTTCTGCTCTCAGAACCTTGAGGGGCTTCACCTTGTTTATATGTTAGAGCTCTAGCAGGGAAACTAATATCTTCATTAGGGAACCCTACTACTGTAAACATATAATTGTAAGCATTTCTTTCTGATATAGAAAAGTCTGCGCCAAGGTAAATACTATGTTTTTTAGCAAACTCTTTAGAGTATGATAAAGTTGCATTAGCGTCGTAATTAAAATTTTCTCCATCGCTATAATTATATTCACCTTTATATTTTGCCACATCGTCTTTATATTTTAAAAATTTAGTATGAGATGCAGGATAATAAGTATCTCCACTATTAAACTGTTTGGTAAGGCCAAATTGTCCTCTTAATCTTAAGTCCTTTATAATTTCCCACTCTATAGAAAAATTATTTACTATTTCTGTATATTTACTTACATCAAATGTGTTTAAAGTAGAATTAAATAGTGGGTTTCCAATTGGGTCAGAATTTAGTGATGCTGTATATGAAGGAATAAGAGCACCTTCGTCGTCCCATATTTTCCAATAAGGATTCATATTAGCATAATCACTAAATTTCCCATAACTACCTTCGTTTGAAACATTAGAACTTATAATAGTTTGGTTTTTGAAGATTAAGTTTTTGTAGCTATAAGATAAGTTAATAGTACCATTAAAGTTAGATCTATCAGAACCCTTCATGGCTCCCAATATTTTATTATAGGCTAAATTAATCCCCCATCTAAACTCTTGAGTTCCTCCTGTAACATTTAGATTGTATTTTTGACCTACACCTGTTCTTACTGGCTGTTTTATCCAGTATGAATCTGCACCACTTTCTATATCCTTTAGTATTGAGTAGTAACGTTCTTGTAATTGTCTATCTTTAAGAGGGTCGTTTAAATCTCTATAAGTTCCAATAGAAGATTCCAGATCTAGCTTCTCTCTAGCATTCATCAAATTGTAAGAAGATAAATCGGGTATTTCTAAATTTAATCCTGCTTTTAAATATACTTTAATTTTACCTGGCTGAGGAGCCTTTGTAGATATTACTATAACTCCATTAGCACCTTTAGATCCGTAAATAGCAGTAGCAGAGGCATCTTTTAAAATATTCATAGATTCTATAACCTCGTCGGTATAGTCCAATAAATTTTGGAGAGAAATTTCATATCCATCCATTATTATAAGAGGGGTATTCAACTGAGCTTTTGCTCCCTCGTTTAATTCTTTAACGCTAGTTGGCAAAGAAGAGTTACCACGAATACTAATCTCTGGCAATGCATTAGGGTTGCTACCAAGTGAGTTATTAATAGAAATGTTTAATACTGGGTCTATATTTTTTAAAGTGGAGATTAGGTTTTGTCCACTAAAATTTGCCAACTCTTTATCTGAAATGCTTGTAACAGAACCCGTAAAGGTTTCTTTGTTTTTGTTAAAGATACCAGTTACAACAATTTCGTCTAATTGATTATCTACAAGCATTTTAATTTTCATATTAAGGTTATCTTCCTTAATATCTTTTGTAAAAGTTTGCATGCCCATGTAAGATACCTCTATAGGAGCTGCTTTATCTAGTTCTAAATAAAAATTGCCATCAAAATCGGTTTCTGCTCCCTTTGTTAAACCTTTTACATGTACAATTGCGCC
>CAXYUL010000186.1:0-4201 GCA_964292095.1 uncultured Bacteroidales bacterium
GTTTCTGGGGAACTTATCTGCAAAAGAGAAATTTCTCTTGCCTGAGAGGGATTGATGCTTTTCTTAAGAGGGATGTTCTCAAAATCTGTAACATAAATACTAATTGCATTGTTTTTATTATTTCTATCAGAGGCAAACATTGTGAACAATCCATCTGGAGTGTTGTAATATAAGAAATCATTAGCAGGGGAAGAATACGGGAAACCTAAATTTTGGGCAAGTCCCCAATCTTTTAAATCCTCATCCCAATTGCTAACATATAAATCAAACCCACCCATACCATAATGGCCATTAGAAGAGAAGTATAGGGATTTACCATCGGCACTTAGATATGGAAAAAGCTCGTCGCCAGCGGAACTTACATTTTCATTTAACATTTGAGGTTGTTGCCACTCTCCATTTTGGCCCTTTTTACTAGTGTATATATTCCATGCACCACTATTATCTTTTGAGCTAAAGAAAATTTGATCTGTGTTTTTGGGGAAGTACATTATACTTCTTTCCTTACTTTCTAAGTTTAACTCTCTTGGAGAAAAAATCCAGCCCTCATCTTTAAATCCAGGGTAATGCAAGAAAAAGCTATCTTTATCAAAATCTGATTTGGCAATTACTTTTGGGCCAAAAGCAAATTGAAGCATGCTTAATCCGTTTTCGCACTCAATAATTTTATTTTCAATTATTGTTTTTTGTGTAGAATCTTTAAGAATTTTAAGTTCTTCTCTGTATTGCTCAATTGCTAATTTAAACTCATAGTTTTTTGCAAGAGAGTCTGCGATATAACTCTTAGACACGTTGTTTTGTGCCAAAATTACAGTGGAAAAGGAAAATAATGTTAATAATGTAAAAAAACAGCTATACTTTTTCATTTATTTATCTAAAAATTAATACAACAAAGGTACGAAATACTTTAAATATTAGGAAAAAATAGTACATTTGCACCTTAATACTTTAAAGTTAATGTGTTTTGTTGTAGCCAAAATGTATAAAAAAGCTTTCTAGAGTGTTTATTATACATATTTGGTCTAACTTAAAGCGCTTATGAATTTATAAATTTAAAACTATATAACACAATGCAAAGTAAAGGAGCCATTAAGTTTGTGGCAATTTTAATCGCGTTAGCCTGTATTTATCAATTATCATTTACATGGGCTACCAGACATCAAGAGACAAAAGCAGAGGAATATGCAGCCGAAGCTGTGGCACAGGAGCAAAAAAGTGCTTCATTTGCTAAAGTATCAGAGCTAGACAAAGCTTTCTATTTAGATTCTCTATCAAAAGAAAAGAATAGATTCTATATAGACTCTATCTCTTCTGAAAAAGTCTTTTTAGGCTTCACGTATAAACAAGTTAAAGAAAAAGAGATAAATTTAGGTTTGGACCTTAAGGGAGGTATGAACGTAATGCTTCAGGTTCAACTAAGAGACTTAGTAAGAGCGTTGGCAGATGATAATCAATCTCCAGAATTTACTAAAGCCTTAGAATTAGCTCAACAAAGGGAGCAAGACTCTAGAGAAGACTTTATTACTTTGTTTGAGCAATGTTGGAACGAGGTTGCTCCTGGAAAGAGATTGTCTGCAATTTTTGGAACCTATGAGATGAGGGAGAAAATTAAACCAGAAACATCTAATGAGCAAGTTCTAAAAATTATTAGAGAAGAGGCTGAGAGTGCAATTGCAAACTCCTTTAATGTATTAAGAAATCGTATAGACCGTTTTGGTGTTACTCAGCCAAATATTCAACGACTTGGTAATACTGGTAGAATATTAGTAGAACTACCAGGAGTAAAAGAACCAGAGCGTGTTAGAAAATTGTTACAAGGAACTGCATCTTTGGAGTTCTGGACAACATTTGATAACTCAGAAATTTATCCTTCTTTAGCTGAGGCTAATAATGTAATTAAAGAAATTTTAAGTGCAGAAGAGGATTTTAATATGCAAGGGGCAAGTTCTGTTGTTACAGACAGTACTGCAAAAGAAGGTGCTTTAGTAGATAGTACAGCGCTTGCTGCAAAACAAAAATCGGTAGCAGAAGAGTTAATGGCAACAGATACTCTATCGGCAGATGCAAAGGCTTTTGCAAAACAAAACCCTTTATTCTTTATCCTTAATCCAAGTGTTTATAATGGTCAATTAGCAAGTGGTCCTGTTATTGGAAGGGCTCACTATAGAGATACCGCAAGAATTAATTACTATTTACATTTGCCACAAGTTAAAGCTCTGCTTCCGGCAGATCTTAAACCAATGTGGACAGTGCAACCAAGTAGTTTTGATAAATCTGGTGTTATTTATGAGTTGATAGCTATTAAGGCTAATACTAGAGATGGTAAAGCTCCGCTAGATGGTGGTGTTATAACAGATGCTAGAGTGTCCTTAGGCGGTGGTAATGGTAAAAATTCTGCAGAAGTAGGAATGACTATGAATGCAGAAGGTGCTAGAGTATGGGCAAGACTAACAGCAGATAATATTGGTAAGAGTATAGCGATTGTATTAGATGGAATGGTATATTCTTTTCCTAATGTACAAACAGAAATTACAGGTGGTAGTTCTAGTATCTCTGGACACTTTACTTTAGAAGAAGCAGAGGACTTGGCCAATGTATTAAAATCTGGTAAACTACCAGCACCTGCTACTATTGTACAAGAGCAAGTTGTAGGACCAAGCTTAGGTTCAGAGAGTATTAATGCAGGATTAATTTCGTTTGTGATAGCATTCTTGTTGGTTCTTATTTACATGCAGTTATTTTATCACGGTGCAGGTTTGGTTGCCAATATTGCTCTATTATGTAACGTATTATTCTTGTTTGGAGCTTTAGTATCGTTTGGAGCGGTTCTTACACTACCTGGTATAGCGGGTTTGGTTTTAACAATGGGTATGGCGGTGGATGCCAACGTTATTATATATGAGCGTATTAAAGAGGAGTTAAGAGCAGGTAAGGCTCTTAAACTAGCAATAAAAGATGGTTATAGCAATGCCTACTCAGCTATTATTGACGGTAACTTAACTACAATTTTAACAGGAGTTGTTCTATTTATTTTTGGTTCTGGCCCTGTTCAAGGTTTTGCTACTACTTTAGTTATAGGTATTCTTACATCTCTTCTTACATCTATTTTTGTAACAAGATTAGTATTTGAGTCTAGACTTTCTAAAAACAAACACGTTACTTTTGATAATAAGTTCTCTAGGAACTTTATGCAAAACACTAAGTTCAATTTTGTTGGCTTTAGAAAATATGCTTATGTATTCTCAATTGTAATTAGTTTTATTTGTTTAGCCTTTATTTTTACAAAAGGATTCTCTTATGGAGTAGACTTTACAGGAGGTAGAACTTACGTTCTTCGTTTTGATAAAGATGTTACCGCAGAAGAAATTAGAAGTGCAGCATTTAATGAATTTGGTGAATCAGTTGAGGTTAAACAATTTGGTGGAGAAAGCCAAATGAAGTTAACTACTAAATATAAGATTAATGATAACTCAACGCAAGTTGATACAGAGGTAGAAGGTAAATTATATAACGCTTTAAAGGGATTCTTTAAAAAAGATATGACTTTAGCTGAATTTACATCTACTACAGATAATCCTAATGGTATAGTTAGTTCAGATAAAGTTGGACCTACTATTGCAAATGATATTAAGAGGGATGCTATGATAGCTGTTGTAATTGCCCTTCTTGCTATCTTCTTGTATATTGCAGCTCGTTTCCGTAATTGGAGTTGGGGTGCCGGTGGATTAGTATCTTTAGTGCATGACTCTATAGTTGTGGTTGGTTTCTTCTCTATTTTCTCTGGTGTATTACCTTTTAGCTTAGACGTAGACCAAACATTTATAGCAGCAGTGTTAACTATTATAGGATACTCAATTAATGATACTGTGGTTATTTTTGACCGTATCCGTGAGTACAAAGCATTATATCCAAAACGTGGCTTAAGCGAAAATATTAACGCCGCTCTAAATAGTACCCTTTCTAGAACAATAAATGCATCGGGAACAACATTAGTTGTTATGATTGCAATTGCTCTATTTGGTGGTGAGGTTATTAGAGGTTTTGCGGTTGCTTTGATAGTAGGTATTATTATTGGAACATATTCATCTGTGTTTGTTGGTACTCCTACTATGTACGACTTAAACATACGTAGAGAGAAGAAAGCCGAGGCTTTAAATAATAAGCAATAGTCTTATTTTAAGTAACTATTAACTAATATTAT
>CAXYUL010000187.1:0-4147 GCA_964292095.1 uncultured Bacteroidales bacterium
TCTTCTCTAACTTCAAAAGCTAGTATATTTAAATGTGGAAATTGCATCTTTGCCTCTATAGAAATAGATCCAGAACAGAAGCCTATGTCCCAAAAATTTAAACAGCAATTAAGATCTAATTTACTTAAACTAAGGAGTCTAATTGGCATTTTAGTTATCATTTTGGGGCGTTGATCTAATGTTGTAAAAAGATTGTCGGGAATACCAAAATACTTTTTTTTAGAGAAAGTTTCCTGCTCTAAGATAATGCAATTTGGTTGCTGAGTTTCTTCTTTAAGTGCCTGTTCTAAAGATAGTTCTATAACTCTTTCTAGAGGTGAACCTAATTTTTCTCCAAGGTACATTTTATAGTTAGTGTAACCGTATTCTAAGGCTCGCTTTGCAATTGCACCAGGATTGTGTTCTTTGTCTGTTAGTATGCCAATTTTAGGGGCTCTTTCTATAAGGGCTTTGTCTAAATTTTGCCAAGGACGCCCAGTTAGAGATACAATAGTTAAGTTGTCGTATTGCATAACTAGTTTATGTGCAAGCATTTGAAGCGAGTTAAAACTTGGAAATACTTGTATTTTGGCATTTGGTAAACGCTTTTGTATTGTTATGGCAAATCCAAAGAAAAGAGGGTCGCCAGAGGCAAAAACAACAATTGAAGGTATGCCTTTATATTGTTCAAACACATGGTCTAAAGGAATAGTTATATTAATCCAAGTGTGCTCTTTGGGCAGCAGAGCTTTTACAAGTTGATAGTGCCTTTTACCACCAGAAAAAACAGTTTCTTTAGATATTAAATCTAAAATTTCTAAGCTTAAATTTGGATTTGAGCTATCGTTGAGTCCTATTACCTTAAAAAATTGCATATTAATTTTGTGCTTAATAAAGTTCAAATGTTAATTATAAATCTCGTCCCGGTCTTAAATCTATAGAATCGTTAAGACAAAGAATAGCATTAACTAAAGTGGCAGCAATATTACTTCCTCCTTTCTTGCCTTCTATTATAACTTTATCTATTGATTTAAATGCTTTTATCATGTGCTTAGATTCTTCTACATGAACAAAGCCAACAGGGGCAGCAATTACTCCCAGTGGTTTGGCTCTTTTGTTTGCAATATGTGAACAGAGCTCCATTAGCGCCGTTGGGGCATTACCAAATACGTATAGGGCTTGTGGATGTTCTTCTACTGCTAGCTGTATTCCTGCTTGCGAGCGAGTTATGTTTTTTTCGCTTGCAATTTGTGCCACGCGTTTGTCGTTTAAATAACATTTAACTTGTATTCCTAGCCTTTCTAATGCTCCTTTTCTTATACCAGAGGCAGCCATTGTAACATCAGTTATAATTGTTTTATCGCTGCTGTCTTTTAGTAGTTTATTATAGATGTTTTCTACAGCATTATCGCTAGTAGATAATAATTCTTCCATATCAAAATCGGCGGTAGTGTGAATGGCATGTAATAGTGCCCATTTTTTATCTATTGGAATATTTTTATTTTTTAATTGAGATTCTATAGTTTTAAAACTCTTAATCATAATTGTTCTGCCCGGTTTTTCTATCAACCCTCCTTCTAGGGCTATATCATTTCTCTCTGTATAATATCCTCTAGGTGTAATTATTTTGTCGTTGTATATGTAAGATTGAGAGTTGCCAATAATAATAACAGTGAACATATCAATTGTGTCGGGATTAAAATTATTGAGATTTGTTATTTCTATGCTTTGTTCTTCTCTACCAGCTTGTCTTACATATCCAATAGGTGTTTGTCCGCTACGCTCTTTAAGAAAAAGTTCTTTTAGTCTGTGCAGTTGCCAATATCTGCCATTGCTTTTTGGATTATATATTGCTGTAACAAAATCGGCATATGCAGCGGCTATTATTCTTTTTTCTATTTTTTCCCAAGGAGTCATAAGATCAGATAAAGAAATAATGCACATATCGTTGCCTATAGGGGCTCCTAATAATGATGCTGCTTTTTGAAAGGCACTTATACCTGGAATTACTTCTATATCTATATTTGCTTCTTTCTGTTTTTTCATTTCTAAAATAAGAGGAGCCATACCATAAATACCAGCATCTCCAGAGCTAATTACGCAAACATTTTTATTGTCAATTGCATAATTAAAGGCAATTTCTGCACGTTCTTTTTCTTTCTTCATTCCAGTATCTATGCACTGTGCATTTGTAGATATATATTTTTCTATAAACCTAAAATAATATTTATAGCCAACTATAATATCACTGCTCTCTATTGCATCTATAGCAGCAGGTGTAATGTCGCTTTCACTCCCAGGACCTATTCCAACAACCTTAATTTTGCTCATGTCTTTTTTGTTTTGAATATATTTCTTTTTTCTCTAAAATACTTATTGCCTTATTGGCTTGCATAAATTTAGCATGTTCAATAAATAAATTCTGTATTTGTGGTAATTCACCCAAACCAGCTTCAATTACTTTTACTTTATATCCTTTGCTTGTAAAGTAATGCTTCCAAGTGTTAGAAATATCATTTTTTGCGTGCTCACCGGCTACAAACATAAGTGGCACAAGGATAATTTGTTTTGTCTTTGTTTTAAGGTAGTTAGATACTTTCTTTTCTACATCTTCTAGTGATGGATGCCCCTCAATTGTGCCAACAAAAGCATTGTTAAAATCTTGGCTATTAAGTACATATTCTAACATAGAATAGCAAGCCGTAGCTGGAGTATAGCTGCCGTGCCCCACAAAAATAACTGCTTGGTCTTTGTTGGTGCTGACATATTTATTGCCAATAATATTAGATACAGTTTTTACATCCTTAGTGCTGTAGAGTAGTGGGTCTGCTATTCTTATGTCTTTAAAATCTTTTTTAAACTTTTCGCATTCTCTTCTTATAGCTTCCATTTCTACCCCTTCTATTATTGTTACTGCCTCAACTAAAATATGAGTATATCCTTCTTGTTTAAGTTTTGTTAGTACTTGACTAGGATTTAGGATAATTTCACCTGTGCTTTCTTTTAGCCTTCTCACAACAATCCTAGATGTCCATGCTTCTTTGATATCTACATCAAATGTCTTTTTGGCTTTATCGTTTAGGGCGTTTATGGTTTTTGCTCTAGTATTTGCATGAGTGGTTCCAAAATAAACCATTAATACAGCACCTTTATCACCTTTTTGCATAGTAGAAAAAAGGTCTATTTTAGCAAAACTCCTGTCTTTTGCCATAAGTAGATTAGGAAGACTTAAACTTAGTATAAAGCATAGAATACTAAAACTTAATACTTTAAAGAACTTTTGAGCATGGGTATAATTAAGCATGCTTAGGTATAAAAATACCTTAAAAGAATAAACGTATTTCATTTAGAAATGTGTTATTTTAGAACATTACCTTTTCCCCCGAGGCTTTGTTGCGTTAATAATTATTTTGGCAGGTTTTCTGACTTTGCTTAAAAGTGCGCCTTCCCATTTTAGTTAATTAGTTTTACTATTATAAAACAGTGGCATAGATACACTCTCTTTTATAAAACCCCTAGTATTACACTAAGTATTTTATGTAAGCAATACAGCAACGGGCATTGTTTAGGATTCACACCTAATTCCCTCTCTACTTTAGAAGAAAACTAAAGTATCACCAAAATTCCTTAGTGCAAAAATAGCAATTTATTGTTAATTTTGTGCATGATTTAAAAAACAAGAAAATGAGAATAGGTGATAAAGTAAGATTTTTAAGCGAAACAGGTGGTGGCATTATTGTGGGGTTTGATAAAAAGGACTGGGCTATAGTAGAAGACAATGATGGATTTCAAGTGCCTATGCCCCCTAGAGAGTGTGTGGTAGTTGAGGAAAATGTTATAGGGAAAGATGCAAATACAAAATGCCTACAAACCAGAAATGGAGATGATTTAAATATATCACTAGTTTATACAAAAGCAGAAGAAAAGTCTAATATGCTGTTTAATTGCATAATAGCTAATGAAAGCAACTACAATTTATTATTTACTTATAACCTAGACCATAAAGAACAACAAGTTTGTGTTTTTGCAGGTGAGGTGCTTCCTTACGAAAGAAAGACAATTTTTTCTTTTGATAAAGATGCTCTAAATTTTAATTCTAAAAGGGTTAGCATTAAAGCTATTCCTTTTAAGAGATTTGAGCCTGGAAGTGTATTAGACATAAATAACA
>CAXYUL010000188.1:0-4137 GCA_964292095.1 uncultured Bacteroidales bacterium
AGAAGAAGTTGATAGGATTTTAGTGAAGTTGTAATGCACTTACATACCTGCGCTTTTGCTATTTTAAGGCAGAAGCGCAAATTTTAGCAGCATCTAGTTCTGGAGTTAATATTTTAAGATTACCTATTGCATTTAAAATAGAATAATGTATATGATCAAAGGCCCTAGCATAAATATTACTTACACCATTTTGCTGCAAGTTTACAACTGTCCTTAACGACGCAGCCAAATCCTCTCCTATAGCCACTACAGTGATATCAAGTTCAGATAATGGCAAAGCAGTAATTACGTTCTCATCTGTTGTATCCATTATATATGCCGCTGAAACATTATTTTTAATGTTTTCTATATTTTTATCTTTAATATCTACAGCAATAACCTCGTTGCCCATATTAGATAGTTCCTTTGCTAAGGCAGTTCCAAATTTACCTAAACCTATAACTAAATATCTCATAACTAATTTATTATTATTTGGCCTTGCGGCAATTTATAATTTAAATTCTTTTTTTGTGGTATAAAGCTCAATAACAGGGTAACAACACCTACCCTACCTATAAACATTAATATTGTAATAAGTATTTTTGATGGCTCACTAAGTATTGCCGTTGTATTTAAACTGCTTCCCACTGTCCCAATTGCAGAAAAACATTCAAATACTATATTAAATAGTGGTATATTGGGCTCAATATAACTAATTATAAAAACAAAAGAAGATATTGTCAAAAGTGAAATAAATATCGTTGCATTTGCTCTTCTTATAGAACTTTGAGCCAACTCTCTACCATAAACATCAATCCTTTCTGTTCCTCTAAGCATAGCAACAAAGTTTAGCCATGCAACTGCAAATACGTTTACTTTAATTCCACCCGCAGTAGATTGAGCAGCTCCACCAACCCACATTAAGAATAAGTATATTAATAGCGATTGAATACTAAAATGTGTTAGATCTATGCTCGTAAACCCAGCAGTTCTAGGAGAAACTGCATTAAAGAAAGACTGCACTAATTTATCTATAAACGGCATATTTGCAAAAGCATTATTCCATTCAAAAAAAGCCATTAGGGCAGTTCCAAATACTAGTAATAGAAAAGTAGTGAATAGAACTATTTTTGTGTTTAAATCTGTAATATGATATACTCTTTTAAAATCTTTTCCTTTTTTAATTGATAATGATAAAAATTTATTAATATGATATTTTATAACGTTTTTAAAATTCATCAGTATAGGAAATCCTATTCCGCCCAAAATAATGAGGCAAGATATAGTAATAAAAAACATATTATGTTCTGATATTAATAATGAATTCCCCAAATTTCCTTGAAGAGTAGAAAATCCAGCATTGCAAAATGCTGAAACAGAATGAAATCCAGCAAAGAAGAGCTCTTGATTAATAGTTAATCCCAGAGTTCCATGAATAGATGTAAATATAAAAAACATTCCTATTGCCTCTATCGCTAGTGTAAAACCCAATATATACAAAAGTGTAGCTACTAAAGAGTTAATAGACCCCAAAGAAATCATATCCTTTATAGCTATTTGGTTATATAGTCCTGTGCTTCCCATAAAAAAAAGAGCAAAAAAGCTTGTAAGAGTCATAACACCTAAACCTCCTATCTGAATAAGTAAAATAATTACAAACTGTCCCTCTATTGTAAAAATACTAGACACTTCTAATGGTGTTAAACCTGTTACGCAAACGGCACTTGTAGAAATAAATAAAGCGTCAACTATAGAAATTGGGCTGGTTGTACATCTTGGTAGCAGTAGAAGTACAGTTCCTATTATAATTATTATAAAAAAACTACTAGCTAACATTAATGCTGGATTTGTTTTTTTATTAACTAATTTTACAATGCCATTAGAGATATTAGCAATTGCAAACAAAAATAGGGAGGCTAAAAAAAAATACTTACTATTTAAAAACATCCATATATAATATAAAAAGCTATCTGAACTTGGTTGATAAAAAACATATGGGATTAAAGTAAGATAAATAAGGCTACCTGTAATTATAGTCTGAATCCTACCCCTTTTTTCTTTTATAACATGCTCAACAACAAGTCTAAAAGTAAGTATTACCAAAAATACTATCCAAACAAAATAATAAAGTAAATTTAGTTGATATTGTTGTTTAGGATTATAATAGAAGCCAAAATCTAAAACAATGCCAACTAAAAGTGCTATAGATGCTATAAAAGCAGTAATAGACATTATTTGTCTTATAAATTTTAATTTATAAGACAAACTAGTCAACTTGATTTTTAAGTCATAAAAATTCATCTCTACGTTTTATACAGTATTTTTTCAGCTTGTAAATTTATGAATATTTTCTTATTATATAATAAGTATTAGACTTATTATTTTGTATACAAATATATATTGTGTGTTTACTTTTTATTAAATTTAAATATCTTTGTAGATATAATATGCAGAAATTATGAAAAATATAAAAGTAGAAATAGATAGCGAGTCGGGATTTTGTTATGGAGTAATTAGAGCAATAGAAAAAGCAGAAATAAATCTTAAAGATAATGATAGCTTGTATTCTCTTGGAGCAATAGTACATAATAATGCTGAGCTTAATAGGTTAAATGAGAGCGGATTAAGAGTAATTGATATAGAACAAATGAAGAATATAAATAATACGTCTGTTCTTATTCGTGCCCATGGTGAACCGCCAATTACTTATTTGATTGCTAGAGAAAGAAATATTGATATTATCGATTGTACCTGCCCTGTAGTACTAAAATTACAAGAAAAGATAAGAGATACTTATAATTATATTAAATCTTTTGATAGTGATAATATCAATTCTAAAGGTCAGATAATCATTTTTGGAAAAAGAGGTCTTGCTGAGGTTAATGGACTTGTTGGTCAAGTTAATTCAGATGCAATAATTATTGATACAAATAAGCTTAGTACTTGCTCTGGCCTTAGCGGACAGGATAAAGAATTTTTTGTCGGGAAGGAAAATGAAATTTTGTTTTATAGTAATAAATTAATTAACTATAAGTTTCCTTTGCATATTTTTTCTCAGACAACTAAAGATCCTAAGGAGTATGAAGTTATTTGTTCTATACTACGCCAAAAAGCTGGTGATGAGTCTTTGCTAAGCGTTCATAATACAATTTGTAAACAGGTGGCACAGAGACACAAAAATTTAGTTGAATTTGCAAGAAAACACTCTTTAATATTATTTGTTAGCGGAAAGGAAAGTTCTAATGGAAAGGTTCTTTATGAACTTTGTAAAAGTGTAAATTCTAATACATATAGTATTGAGAGTTATAAAGATATTAATGATTTATGGATTAGAGATAATGAGCTTATTGGTATATGTGGTGCAACTTCTACACCTAAATGGCAACTAGAGGAGGTTGCTAATTTCTTAAAATCACAAAAGACGGCTAATATATAGATATAATTAGGTACTGGAAATTATTTTTTTACCTAATAATGCTAATTGTAAGTAAGAGAAGTTGCTAATACCTTTGCATTAAGTATTAGGTCTCAGCCATGCTAAGTTTTATTCTGCAAAAATAATAAGCCATTGACTAGCAGAATAAAACTTAGTAAGAGCTTAATCAAGTTTATTTAAAGTTATTTAACAGAATATAGTTATTAGAATGTACGAGATTGGAAAATATAAACAAAAAGATTCTATGAGCGACTTAATAAGTCAAAACTACCCTATATTATTAGTTATTAATCGTTTTGGCTTTACTTATGGATTTGCTGATAAAACTATTGGCGAAGTTTGTGCAGAGAATAATGTAGATACTCTTACATTTTTGGCAATTGTTAACCTGCTTATAGATGAAGATGAGATAAATATCAATCAAATGGAATATAACTACTTATCTATTCCTTGTTTAATCTATTATTTTAGAAATTCTCATTATTATTTTTTGGAGTTTAAGTTACCTGCTATTAGAAAACAGCTAATTGATGCTATTGATGTTGCCGAAAATAAAGTTGGCTTACTTATAATTAAATATTACGACCAATATGTTGCCGAGGTTAGAAAGCATATGGTTTATGAAGAAAAAAAAGTGTTTCCATATATAGAGAATCTGCTTAAGGGACAAAATAGCTTAAATTATAATATAAATACATATAGTAAACAACATGATAAGGTTG
>CAXYUL010000189.1:0-4117 GCA_964292095.1 uncultured Bacteroidales bacterium
TAGATGCTCCTTCTAGAATAGATAAAGTTCAGATGGACGAGTTGTTTTTAAAGAGTACTTGTGAGCAAGAAAAAAAGTAAAAAATTAAAAAATATTATTATGTCGTTAGAAAGTCAAATTCAACAAGATATTAAAGCCGCAATGTTGGCTAAAGAGAAAACTCGTTTAGAGTCTTTGCGTGGAATAAAAGCAGCTATTTTATTAGCTAAAACAGCTGATGGCTCAGACTCAATTGCAGACGAGGCCATAATTAAGATTATTCAAAAATTAGTTAAGCAACGTAAAGAAACTGCTCAAATATATATAGACCAAAATAGACAAGAGCTTGCAGAGAATGAGCTTGCAGAGGCAGCTTATATGGAGGTTTATCTTCCTAAGCAACTTAGCGAGCAAGAGATAGAGACAGAGCTAAAAGCTATTATTGCTACACTTGGAGCAAGTGGTCCACAAGATATGGGTAAGGTTATGGGGGCTGCTACTAAACAATTAGCTGGTAAGGCAGACGGCAGAATAATTTCTACACTAGTTAAAAAACTGCTATAAGCTAAATAGCCTAGTAAGCATATTAATAATACCTAGTTCCACTAAAACAGTGTGGAACTAGGTATTATTTTTAAAAATTATTTGGAGTATTAAAATTATTAATATCTTTGTGATATAAATTTAATATCATTTTATTATGGAAAATCAAAAAAATCAAACACAAGAATTCCTCTTTAATGGCCTAACCATAAATGGATTTTTAATGTTATTACTCAATTTAGTATTAATAGCTACCCTTCCAATAATTATGATTATTCCAATAATATCTATTATGTGGATTGGAATTATAGCAGCAATCTTAGGATTTCTTATGCTATTTGGCTATGTTATGCTAGAACCAAATGAGTGTAGAGCTATGGTGTTTTTTGGAAAATACAAAGGCACATTTTACAAAACAGGTCTTAGCTGGGTTAATCCATTTTTAACTGCAAAAAAGGTTTCTTTAAGGGCTAAGAACTTAAATGTAGACCCTATAAAGGTAAACGACAAAAACGGAAATCCTATTTTAATTGGTCTTGTTTTAGTTTGGAAGGTTAAAGATATTTATAAAGCACTATTTGATATTGATACAGAAATAATAACTGGGGCTACTGCTGTAAGCAGAATGAAACAATTTGAAAACTTTGTTCGTGTTCAAAGCGATGCTGCTCTAAGACAGGTTGCTGGCCAATATGCCTACGATTCATTAGGTTCAGATAACAAAGGACTTACTTTAAGAGATGGTGGTGAAGAAATTAACTCTCAGATGGAAGAAAAACTAAATGAGCGTTTAAATATGGCTGGAATATGTGTGATAGAAGCAAGAATTAACTACCTAGCATACGCGCCAGAAATTGCTGCCGTTATGTTACGCCGTCAACAAGCAGAGGCCATTATAGCCGCTAGAGAAAAAATAGTAGAAGGTGCTGTTTCTATGGTTAAACTAGCACTAGACAAGCTTGGAAACGAAGAAATTGTAGATTTAGATAATGACAAAAAAGCAGCAATGGTTAGCAATTTACTAGTAGTTTTATGTGCAGACGAATCTGCACAGCCAGTGCTAAATACTGGTTCGCTTTACCAATAACAATAACAGCTAAAAAGATTGGCCTGTTTTAAAAAGATTCCTCATGAAAAAAGAAGAGAACAAGAAAATGAAAAGTTTTGTGTTAAGAATCGATCCAAAAGCCATGGATGCCTTGGAGAAGTGGGCTTCAGATGAATTTAGAAGCATAAATGGACAAATACAATGGATAATTGACGAGGCTCTAAGAAAAAGAAAATAATTAAAAAGCCCTGCACTTTGCTATTTAGAAAATAAGTAGCAAAGTGCAAATTACATATTAAATAGAATCTAATATACCCTCAAAGCCAATAATTGCCTTTCCTGCAGCCAGTAACATTGGAATATCATTAGCTCCATCACCCACAGCAATTGTCTGCATTGGACTAATATTATTTAATCTGCATAACTCTAACAGAATACTAGCCTTAGATTGCGCATCTATAATTGAATCTTCTACTAAACCTGCTAAAACCAAATCAAGGCCTCCATCCACAACACGCTCAACTATTTTAGATACTGTGCAATAACAATAGTCAAAGCCAAAGCGCTCCTTAATATCTAAAGCAAAGATATCTAAATTACCTGTTATTATTGCAGTCTTAACTCCCCTTGCTTTTAACTTTAGCATAAGTTCCGATAGACCCTCAGCTAAAGGAATAGACCTTAAAAATTCCTTAATCTGCCACAACGGCAAACCCTCTAATAGTTTAAGCCTGCTAGTAAAACTTTCTGTAAAATCTAAATAGCCATACATTGTTTGTTTGGTAATTTCTCTCATTAAATCTTCTTTACCAAGCAACTTAGACAACTCAACTAATATTTCTGCCTTAATAAGTGTAGAATCCAAATCAAAACACACAAGTCTAAGAGGCTCAAAAAACTTCTTACGCTGCAAAACAAAGCTCTCTCCAGTATCCATAGCTTTTCTCACATAAACAAGTAGCTTCTCTTCATTTACTATATTTAAACCCTCTACAAACTTCATACAACTAACACTTTACAAGTATAAATAAAAAAAATTTCCCACAATAAGTAAAAGCAAAAACAAAAGTTCGCAGTACAAATTAACTCTCACAGCAATTTGCATATCATTAAAAGTAAAATCTTTATGATTTTCACCTATATACGGCTTATAAAATTCTTTACCAAAATAAGTATGTGTGCCCCCAAACCTACAATTTAATATAGCAGCCAAAGCCGACTCTGGATAACCAGAATTTGGACTAGCATGCTTACAACCATACTTTAAAACAAACTTAAACATATCTAGTTTATTTTTCTTTCCACTCACCAACACCATTAAAAAAGCAGTAATTCTTGCCGGAATATAATTGGCCACATCATCAAGTTTTGCAGAGAAAAAACCAAAGCTAGCATAACGTTCATTCCTATACCCAATCATAGAATCTAAAGTATTAATCATTTTATAAGCCAACATACCCGGGACTCCCAATATAGCATACCAAAATATAGGGGCAATAACACCATCGCTTAAATTTTCTGCTAACGTTTCTAAAGCAGCAGTTCTAATCTGCTGAGCAGAAAGCTCTTGTGTATCTCTACCAACAATTCTACTAAGTTGCAACCTCCCCTTTTCTAAAGACTCCTCAACAGCCACAAAAACCATCTTAACTTCTTTTACCAATGTTCTTCCCGACAAACAATAGAAAATACTAATAATAGCTAGCGCAGTGCCACATATAAAATTTAAGCTATATGCAAAGTTTAGAAGATAATAGCTGAGAACAAACACCCCAACAACCAGAACAAGAGCACAAAAAAAACCATAGAATTTAAGCAAATTAGCACTTTTAAGCCTAAGCCTCTGTGTATTAAAATGCTTATCTGCAAAAGAAATACACTTGCCAAAAAAAACAATTGGGTGAGGCAGACTTTCTGGATCTCCAAAAATTCTATCTAATAGCCATGCAATTGGAAGTAATAAAATATTAACAAAGGCTATCATAGTAATTTCTCTAATATATTTAAAAACACATTATTCTCCTTTGGCGTTTGAACTGCTATCCTAAAAAAATTAGGACCTAATGTTTTAAAATTAGAAGCATCTCTTATTAAAATTCCATGCTGCTCTGCTAAATAATCTTTTAACACTCTAGCCTTTTTAGACTTAATATAGCCATAGTTTAAATTAGAAACTATCTCTACCAACATATAATGAGTATCAGAAGGTCGCACAACAAAGCTCTTCATACTTTGTAGTTTACCTGCTACCCTTTCTGCCTCAACTAAGAGCAATGGAATATCTAGCTTATCTTTTAAAACATTTGTCTGCTCAGACAATAAATAACTACCAGCCTCTATAGCCAAAGAGTTTACAGACCATGGCATTTTACAATCTCTAACTAGTGATATAAGCTTACTGCAAGCTGTTATATAGCCCAAGCGCAAACCTGGAATAGCAAAACGCTTAGTAAGTGAATGCAAAATAATTAAATTATTATATTTAAGTCCTTCCTCTATACTTATAGTTTTCTTAGTTGTAAAATACTCGTAAGACTCATCTAAAAT
>CAXYUL010000190.1:0-4107 GCA_964292095.1 uncultured Bacteroidales bacterium
TATATTATTAAGCATCTTTGTATAGTTTAGTAATTTTATCGTTTTTATTCTTTATGCAAATGTAACTATATTTTTTAGTTACACAACTATTTTTTATAGGTACAGAGAGATAATTAAGAAAAATTAATAAAATATATTTTCATCCTTATAATAATAGGTATAATATTATAAGATTATATGTAAGTTTGTAATATTATTATACGTAAGTTTATATGTACGTTTGTAATATTATTATACGTAAGTTTATATATAAGTTTGTAAAAAAAGAATATATGGAGAATAGAATTTTTATGGAAAGAGCCATTGAACTATCTAAAGATAATGTTAACAATGGCGGCGGACCTTTTGGTGCAGTAATAGTTAAAGTCGGCAAAATTATAGCAGAAGGTGTAAACAGGGTAACTAGTAATAACGACCCAACTGCACACGCAGAAGTTAATGCTATAAGAGCAGCTTGCAAAGCTCTTAACACTTTTAAACTAGACACATGTACAATCTACACATCTTGCGAACCATGTCCTATGTGCCTAAGTGCAATCTACTGGGCTGGTATTGAAAAAATATATTATGGCAATACTAAGGAAGATGCCAAAGGAATTAATTTTGACGATTCCTTCATCTACCAAGAGATAGAAAAGCCTAAGGCAGCTAGAGCAGTTAAGGCAACACAACTAATGCCTAAAGAAGCATACCAAGCATTTAAAATGTGGGCAGATAAAACAGATAAAATAGAATACTAAATATATATATGTATAGTAAAATGTGTGTAATAAACAATATAATACACAGTTTTACACAGTATGATTTTTAGCTTACACAAGCAATAGCAATATCAATAATCTGTATATAAGCAACTTAGCCCAATTTTGTTACTTTTACACATTATGGTACTACTTTGGATTATTTAAAAGACAGAAATAAATTAAAAAACAAAGTATATGAAAACAATCAATTATTTGGCAATAATAGCCGCAACAATTCTATTAGCAAGTTCATGCGTAGAAAACTCTGCAAAATACAAAGCTCTAGTAGCTAGCAACGACTCTCTTAGAGTAAGCCTAAACACAGTTGAATCTGACTTTAACGAAACTCTTCAAATTCTTAATAGTGTAGACGAAGGATTTAGAGATATTAGTGCACAAGAAAACAAACTTGCGATAAGCGTTAAAGATGCAAACGAATCATCTACTGCCGCAAAGAAAACTCAAGTAGCAGCTCAAATTTCTCAAATTAAAGATATTTTAGCTCAAAACAAAGAAAGCATTGCTCAATTACAACGCAAACTTAAATTAAGTAATAAAAATAACAATGCTTTAGCAGAAACTCTTAAAAGGATGGAAGCTCAGGTAAACGAGAAAAGCGCATTAATTGCAACGCTTCAAGAAGACCTAGCTAAAAAGAACATTAAGATTGACGAATTGGTAAAATCTGTAGACGATTTATCTACCAGTGTAGCAAAATTAGACCAAACAACTAAAGACCAAGAAGCTACTATTAAGAACATGGACACAGACAAGAACACTATTTGGTATTGTATTGCAACAGATAAAGAACTAAAAGCAGCAAACATAGTAAGCGGAGGCGGATTATTTCAAGCAAAAAAAGTTATGAATAAAGAATTTGACAAAAATGCCTTTACAAAAGACGACATGCGCAACATAAAATCTATTGCACTAAATACAAGAAATGCAAAAGTACTTTCATCTCACCCACAAGGAACTTACAGCATAGATAAAGACGAGAACAAAATGCAAACTTTAAATATCAGCAACCCAGAACTATTCTGGAGCGTATCTAAATACTTAGTAGTAAAAAGATAAAAAAGTCTAAAATTAAATCTAACTAACAACTAATAAAGCTCATAGTAAAAAAATAGAAAAAATTAGTAGGCTCAAACTTAAAGGCAAAAAACTATGATTATAAAAATAATTCATTAGTTTTTTGCCTTTAAATTTTGCTACCTTTGCATAAGACTTATACTATGCTACTCAACTAACAACTCATAAATAAAAAGCTAACTAACATGACACATAATATATTAATAGTAGAAAACGACGCGGCATTTGGAACAATGCTAAAAAGTTGGTTTAAGCGCAATGGCTACAATGCAACAGTATGTATGAGTATAAATTCTGCACAAAAAGAACTCAACAACAACAACTCATATAGCCTAGTATTAAGCGACCTTAGGCTTCCCGACAGTGATGGTATTATGCTACTGGCCTGGATAAGGGAGCAGAAAATGGAAATGCCAGTAATAATTATGACAAGCTATGCCGAGGTAAAAACAGCAGTGAATGCTATAAAACTTGGTGCCGAGGATTTTTTAGAAAAGCCTATAAACCCAACAATCCTAAAAGAAAAAATAGAGCTTGCTATAAATAAAGATAAAAGCACAGAAAAAGCAGCAGAAAAACTAGAGAAGAACACAAATTCTAAACGGCTAAACTTAGATGGGTCAAAAATTGTGCTTGGCAAAAGTGCGGCGGCCAAACTAATGCAAGAATATATACTAATGGTTGCACCTACAAAAATGTCTGTGCTAATACTAGGCGAAAGTGGAACTGGAAAAGAATACGCAGCAAGAATGTTACATCTAAATAGTACTAGAAAGGATAAACCATTTATTGCTGTTGATTGCGGAAGCCTATCAAAGGAACTTGCCCCTAGTGAATTATTTGGACACCTTAAGGGATCATTTACCTCTGCCATTGATAATAAAAAGGGAGTATTTGAACAAGCTAAAGGAGGCACACTCTTTTTAGATGAAATAGGCAATCTGTCTTATCAAGTGGAGGTTCAACTCCTTAGGGCATTACAGAAAAAAAAGATAAGACCAGTAGGTTCTGCTACAGACATAGAAGTTGACGTAAGAATAATCTCTGCAACAAATGAAAACCTAGAGAATGCAATTGCAGATGGAAAATTTAGGGAAGACCTTTACCATAGGCTAAACGAATTTTCTGTAATAGCCCCACCTCTAAGAGAAAGGGGAAAAGATATAGAAATGTTTGCAAATCATTTTCTATTACAAGCAAATGACGAATTAGAAAAGCACATAATAAAGTTCTGCCCAAAAGTTATAAAAATATTTGAGAACTACCACTGGAGCGGAAACCTTAGAGAACTAAGAAATGTAATAAGACGTGCATGTTTATTTTGCAATACAGATACAATTGAAGAATCTAACCTTCCAAAGCTAAATTCTAAAGATAAACAAATTGAGAATATGGCACTTAAGCCAGGAAACGAAAAAAAACAAATAGAGGCGGCAATAGAAATGGCAAATGGGAATAAGACATTGGCAGCTGAAATGCTAAAAATTAGCAGAAAAACATTATACAACAAAATGAAAGGATAAAAAATCTAGTAAAGATTTAATATCATTTTGCCAAAAAGGATAAGCTGCAGATCTATTAGAATCAACCTTTTTAAGAATAATAACAGCATCTGAAATAGCCAGTTGGCTAAACATAGGCAGCATCTTATGACAAATAGCCTGAGCATAATTAAAATTATTATCCAATAAAGCTTGCCTTAAACTAATAATATTTTCTTGAGTAGAGCTTTTAAAGATTAGAAGAGTTTCTCTTAGACCCTCTAAATCATCTAAGAACATTTCTTTTATTGTATTAGGCAAATTAGTTTCTCCAAAAATTTCTTTTAAAAGAGCCATCGTAAATGGTTTAGGTAAGAAGTTGTTAAATCCCAATTTAGCAGCTTCTCCTTTTGTAAAGCCCTGCTTTGCAGTCATTAATACAACTGGGCAATCATTGGCTAGCTTAAGAACATCTAAAGCTGAATTATTTCCCATTTCAAAATCTGTTAACACATAATCATAAGAAGAAAAATCTATATGTTCCAGCGTGTTTTCTGTAGTGGCTATATGCCCTAACTTAAATAACATTTTTTCACACATAGAAAGAAATATTGGGTCGTCTTCTAAAATAAGAATTCTACTAGGCACTAGCACAAAATTTTCTAAAGCGCTAGAAGCATTTAGTTCTGATGTAACATTAGTAGCGGCAGAACTAGTAGAAGAAGAAGTAGCAATAGCAGGAGTAGCAGCAGAACTAACAGAAGAAGAAGAAGTAGCAATAGCAGCAG
>CAXYUL010000191.1:0-4088 GCA_964292095.1 uncultured Bacteroidales bacterium
CATGAGTAATATCACCATCATTTAAAGTTGTAACAGCAATAATTGTTATAGAACCACCATCTGGCAACTGCACTGCCTTTTCATAGATTTTTGCCAAATCTGAATATAATGAACCTGGCATAGAATCTTTAGAAGGAATTTGGTCCATACGGTTACTTACTATAGAAAGAGCATCGGCGTATAAGGTCATATCTGTTAATAGAACCAGTACTTTCTGATTTTTATCAACTGCAAAATACTCCGCAGCAGTAAGTGCCATATCTGGTATAAGAAGCCTCTCAACAGGAGGTTGCTCGGTTGTATTTACAAAACTAATAATCTTATTTAACGCACCTGCATTCTCAAACATTTGTTTAAAATACAAATAATCGTCGTTGGTAAGTCCCATACCTCCTAAGATAATCTTATCTACATCGGCTCTTAGAGCCACATTAGCCATAACCTGATTATATGGTTGGTCTGGGTTAGCAAAGAATGGTATTTTTTGTCCCGACACAATGGTGTTGTTTAGGTCTATGCCTGCAATACCTGTTGGAATCAATTGCGAAGGTTGTTTCCTTTTATAAGGGTTAACACTAGGACCTCCGATATATCTTCTTTCTCCTTCTACTTTAGGTCCGTTGTCTATAGGGTCGCCATAGGCGTTAAAGAAACGTCCTGCTAGCTCATCACTTACATTTAGTGCAGGTGGTTCGCCAAAAAAGACTACCTCTGCGTTTGTTGGAATACCCTCTGTACCAGAGAATACTTGCAGTGTAACTAAATCACCTTTAACTTTTACTACTTGGGCTAATTTACCGTTTACAGTAGCTAGCTCATCGTTACTTACCCCTTGTGCTTTTAACGCAATAGTGGCTTTTGTAATAGCCTCTAACTGAGTATATATTCTTTGAAATGCCTTGTTTGTCATGTTTTCAAATATTTGCTTGCCTATTTTTGGTTTAGGGTTTGATTTAATTGGGTTAAATATTTTTCAAAGTTGCTGCTCTTAAACTCTGAGTAGTTCATTTGTCGCATAATATTAATTATGTTTTTATAGAATGCACTACACTCTTCAAAAGTATTAAATTCAACTTTCTTATCACATACCTCTAATACCTTATCTAGCATAAATTCTTGTCTATCCATAGGTGTAGAGGAGTCTATGCTATCAAAAGCATCTTGTTGTAAAATAATAAAATCTATTAATTCAGATTTCCAGTATCTTAGATGATACTCCATTGGAACGCCATCATCACCAAGAATATTAATTTGCTCGTATGCTTCTTTACCTCTTAAAATTATATTTTTGGCTTTGTTTACATCATCTACCCATGTAGGTTTAATTTTATTATTTAGGTAGTCTATAACCTCTGGATACTCTAGATATTTAGAATAAGAATCAATAGGGTCTACAGCAGGGTATCTTTTTCTGTCTGCCCTTGCTTGGTTTAAAGCATAAAAACAACGAGCAGCTTTTTTAGTTGATTCTGTTACAGGTTCTTTTAAGTTACCACCAGCAGGAGAAACTGTTCCTATAAACGTTACAGATCCAGATTGTCCATTATGTAGCTTTACTATACCGGCTCTGGCATAAAAGTTTGAAATAATAGCAGGAAGGTCTACTGGAAAAGCATCGGCTCCAGGTAATTCCTCCATTCTGTTAGACATTTCTCTTAGTGCTTGTGCCCAACGAGATGTAGAGTCTGCAAGAAGAAGAACTTTAAGTCCCATAGCTCTGTAGTATTCGCCAAGTGTCATTGCTGTATAAACAGAAGCCTCTCTGGCTGCAACGGGCATATTAGATGTGTTGCAAATGATAGTTGTTCTCTCAATTAATTTTCTTCCTGTTCTTGCATCTATAAGTTCTGGAAATTCTGTAAATATTTCTACAACCTCGTTTGCTCTTTCTCCACAGGCAGCCATTATAATAACGTCTGCCTCACCTTGTTTTGCTATAGCATGCTGAAGTACAGTTTTACCACAACCAAAAGGGCCTGGTATAAATCCTGTTCCACCTTCTGCAATTGGGTTTAGTGTATCTATACATCTAACACCAGTTTCCATAATTTTATATGGACGAGGTTTTTCTACATATCCTCCAATGGCTACCTTAACTGGCCATTTTTGAATCATACTTACTTTAAATTCTTCGCCCTTATCGTTAGTAAGAATAGCAATAGTATCGCTAACCTTATATTCTCCTTCTTTAGTTATCGATTTAACTGTATATTCACCGGCAAAAGAAAATGGCACCATAATTTTATGAGGTAACCAGCCCTCCTCTACCTGACCTAACCAATCGGCAGCAATAACTTTATCTCCAACTTTTGCTAAAGGCTTAAAATTCCATTTTTTATCCATATCTATGGGTAGAGTGTATTCTCCTCTTGTTAAGAATACTCCGTCCATAGTAGCTAAGTTGTTTTGTAGACCATCATAATTACTAGAAAGCAAACCAGGTCCTAAACTTACTTCTAACATATGCCCGTCAAAATCTACGTGGCAACCGTTTTTTAGACCACGTGTGCTTTCGTAAACCTGAACATACACATTTTTGCCATTTACCTTAATAACCTCGGCCATTAATTTTACATTTCCTGTGGTAATGTAGCATATTTCATTTTGTGCAACGGGTCCATCTACCTCTACAGTAACAAGGTTAGAGATAATGCCCGTAACTATTCCTTTGGTATTCATATATATATTATTTTTTATTTCAATTAATTATTTTCACTCCTATAACTACCCTTAACTTCTTCTACCAATTGTTTAAACAATTTTTCTCCTAAAGCTTTGTCTAATTTATTCCATCGGTCTATTAATTGAACTTTTGCTAAAAAAGATAATATTGTATCTAATGTAAATTCTCCGTAATTGGTAAATTCATTAATCCTGTCCCACTTAAATCTATCTAAAAGTTGTTCTTTTTTAAGAATATCTTGGGTAGAAAATATGGTAGACAGCTCTTTGCTAATTGTGCTTGGAAGAGTATTAATATCTATTAATTGTGGAAGTACCTGGTACTTTAGTAATTGATCTTTTGATTGAGCCTTACCTTTGGGATTTATTGTGCTATTCCTATATATAACTATACTGTTTCTTATAAGTAGGTCTAATTTAAAATACTCTTTTATAAAATTGTTTTTTTGTTTTAGTACAGCTTTATAAAAATGAGAATTTAAATTTTGCGATTTAAACCCAAATTCTAGCCACTCAATCATTTTTAGATCATCTATAGAACAACTTTCTGCAATGGATTTGCGGAAATCATCATAGTTTATTCCTTTATTCTCATTTTCTATCATTAAATGAGGTAATCCAGCAATGATATAATGGTAATTGTTATTCATTATGAGCTAGATTTATTCTCCAAAAAGAAGCATTTTGGTTTTTGGACGCAAATACTCGCTTATTAGAACTTTAAAATCGTTATCGGTAAAGCTTATTAGATAGCCTTGTTGAGATGGACCAATTTTAAATCCGCTTTCAAAGTTCTTATTAAATTTTACTGTGATAGGATTCTTTGTGATACTAGAGATTTCATTTTTTATAAAGGCATCCATTTCTTTTTGCTTTGCCTCTGGTAATATAAGGTCTAAGCTTTGCGGTTCGCTGTTTTGTGGATCAAAGGCCTTTATTATAGAAAGAATTATAGTTTGTAAGAACTCTTGTGAGTTTAAGGCACTAGTGGTTTGAGCATCGCATGCTTTAGAAATAATAGCCTGCTCTATTTGCCTTTTAAAGTTTGAAAAAGCTTGGGTAGATGCCATTTTAACATCGTTACTAGTTTTAGCTTTTAACTCTTGGGCATCTTTTTCTGCTTTTATTATAATATCCTTGGCTTGTTCATTTGCCTTAGTTATTATTTGCTCAGCCTCTTTTTGTGCAGCATTTATTAGCTCTTCAGCCTCCTGTTTGCCCTTAGAAAGACCTTCGTTGTAAAGTTTTTCGGTAAGTTCTTGCAACTTGTTTTCCATATAAATTTCTCCTAATTTATTTATATTGTATCTTCATTTTATTTAGTTTCTTAGTTTAGTAATTTTAATCTAATTACATAAGTTATGTTATAGATTATAAAATTAGAGTTCCAAAGATAATAAATTTTT
>CAXYUL010000192.1:0-4057 GCA_964292095.1 uncultured Bacteroidales bacterium
ATAAGTTTAGTACCTTTTCCTAATCTATCAACCAACACACCAAATAAAGGTGTAAATATTAAAGAGCAAAAAGAAATCATAGATACCATCCACGAGGCTATCTCACTATCAATATCAAAACGAGGAATTATTATAGATGTAGCAAACTTTCTAAAAGAAATTATACAACAATAAAAGAACACACAAAGTAGAGAAATTAATATATAGTATTTATTTGTAAGTATAGTAAAGATATCTGAAAATTTAAAGTTATCTTTTACAACAGGTTTATCCTCTGCTATTCTAGCATCCTCTGCCTGCTTATCAAATTTAATATCCATACCTATAAATAAACTCCAAACAATAACAGCAATTCCCATTAAAAATACAGCTACTATCGTTGCATTTCCTAAAGAAGCATATGAAACATACTCGTTTGTATTTACCAATCTAGGTATAAGTAAAATTGCTGTTGCTGTACCTAACCTTGCCACAGCTAGTTGCAAGCCCATAGCCAAAGCCATCTCCTTATTTTTAAACCACTTAGCTAAGGATCTTGTTACTGCAACACCAGCAATCTCGCTTCCCAAACCAAAAACAGCACAACCAGCATAGGCCAAAGCTAAAGAAGGCTTGCTAAACCACTTTGCAAGTAAAGTAGATAATGCACTTTCGGCAAAGCTTCCCGACAAAGCATAAACAACAAGTAAAGAGCCAATTACCATTAAACCTAAAAAAAGTGAACCTGTAAACTTTACGCCCCATTTATCTAACAACATTCCACAAATTACTAAGCCACCCCAAACACACAAAATAGAATATGCACCACCATACATACCATAATCGGCAGAATTCCAAGCAAGATCTACTAACTCTGGGTGTTTAAAAATATGACCAATAGAGGTAAATAGATCATCAAAGAAATAAGAAGAAAACATGGGAATGGAAAGGCACAATAACACAATCCATCTTGCACTCGGAGAGTCTTTTAGTAATTTAATAGCTTTGTTCATAAAATCCTGGTTAAAAAAATTAACAAATTGCCTAAAATACGTCTTTTTAAATAGGGTTTTTTTACTAAAAACCCTAAAAAACATATAAATTAGCCTTTAATATTAGGTTGTTCTAGACCATATCCCTTTTTCTTATCTAAAGCCTTAAGCATAATTCCAAAGAACAAAGCAAGTACACCAAGAGAAGCAAAAATTAACATTGGAACTGTGTAATTATATTGTAAAGGGTCTGTAACATCAGGGTTTGTGGCAGTTAAGGTCATTCCAATTATCATTGGAAATAAATATAAGCCTATATTTTGAATCCAAAAAATAACGGCATAAGCAGAACCTAAAAGACGCTCATCAACTAATTTTGGAACAGATGGCCATAGAGAAGCCGGAACCAAAGAGAATGAAATACCTAATAATACTATACCAGCAAAAGCAACTATAGGCGATTTTGTTGCAGGAAGCACAAAAGCAAATGTTAAGTGACATACTATCATTAATATGGCACCTAAAATTAACATACTAGCACCCTTACCTTTTCTATCTAAGAAACTACCAAGGAATGGTGTAATTGCGGCAGCTCCTAATGGGAACCAAAAGAAAATCATTCCTGCCTCCTCTGAACTAATTCCTAAATTACATTGTAACATATTAATAGCATATTTTTGGAAAGGGAAAATGGCCGAGTAATAAAGCACACATAAAATTGCTACAAGCCAAAATACTTTACTTCCAAATAGCTTTCCTAAGTCTGAAACTTTAAACGGATCGTCTTTCTCCTCTGCATTAACTCCCATCTCTGTTTCTAATCTCTTATCCATAAATGCATATACAATAAAAGAAATTAAACCAATAATTAGAAGTAGAACCGCAAATAAAACAGATCTAGAAACGTCTGGAGTACCAACTCTAGTAGCAATAAAAGGTGATCCAACCATAACTACAGCAACTCCTACTCTAGCTAAAGCCATTTCAGTTCCCATTGCCAATGCTAATTCTTTACCTTTAAACCACTTAACAATTCCCCTAGAAACAGTAATACCAGCCATCTCTACACCGCATCCAAAAAACATAAATCCCAATGCTGATAATTTAGCAGAAGCAGGCATTCCTTCGTAAAAAGGTGTTAAGTTCCACCATTTGTCGGGAAGATTAACAAAATTATTCATAAAACTCTCTGCAGCACTTCCCTCAAACATTTGAGAAACAGCGTAATAATTTACAGAGGCTCCTGCAAGCATTACTACTCCCGATAAAATAGCTGTAAAACGTACACCCATTTTATCTAGAATAATACCTGCAAAAATTAAAAAGAACACAAAGACATTTAAGAAAGTTTCTGAACCTGCATAGCGCCCATAGGCTGTTGGGTTCCAACCCTTTGTCTCAGTTAACATGCTTTGTAATGGAGATAGTACATCCATAAAAATGTAGCCAAAAAACATTGCCATAGCAAGTAACACTAAGGCAGACCACCTAGCTACTGGAGAGTCTTTTAAAGTTGAAATAGTTTTTTTCACAATTGAATTTTTAATTATTATTTATTAGATGATTTTAACAATGCAAATTATTGAGCAAGGTAGGTATTTCTTGATAAAAACTCAAAAAAAATTAAAAAAAGTTGTACCTTGCATTGTTTTTAAGAAAATGGATGTGGAAATTTTAAATAAAATAGATTCTCCAAAAGATATAAGAGAACTTAATATAGCAGAATTAGCAATATTATGTAAAGAGATTAGAGCATACATGATAGAGTGTTGCTCTTGTAATCCAGGCCACTTGGGTGCCAGTTTGGGCGCAGTTGAAATAGCTGTAGCAGTGCATTTTGTATTTGATACACCAAATGATAAATTAATTTGGGATGTTGGACATCAAGCTTATGCCCATAAAATAATAACAGGCAGAAGAGAAGCTTTTAAAAATAATAGAAAAATTAATGGTTTAAGCGGTTTCCCTAAACGAGAAGAAAGTATTTATGATGTTTTTGGAACAGGACATACTTCTACTTCGATATCGGCTGCTTTGGGAATTGCCGTGGCAGATAAACTTAAAAATTCTAATAATAAAATAATTGCTGTTATTGGCGATGGCGCTTTAACTGGAGGATTGGCGTTTGAAGGTTTAAATAATGCCGGCTCTATGAAGTCTGATATTTTGGTAATTTTAAATGATAACCAAATATCTATAGACCACAATGTTGGAGCTCTGCATAATTATTTAATAAAAATATCAACTTCTCCTACCTATAATAAGATAAAGAACAAGGTGTGGAATAGGCTTGGAAACGGTAAGCTTAGAATGTTAATTCAAAAGTTTATGTTAAGCACAAAACTAGCCTTTTTAAAAAATGGGTCACTCTTTGAGTCGCTAGGTTTTAGGTATTTTGGCACAATAGATGGAAACGATATAGGACAACTTGTTACAACCCTTTCTAATATAAAGGATATAAAAGGTCCCAAATTGCTTCATGTTAGAACTCTTAAAGGAAAGGGCTATAAACCTGCAGAATGTGATCAGACAGTATGGCATGCGCCTGGTAAATTTAATATAGAAACAGGCAAAAGAGTTAGCTCACCAAATAAAACTTATCGCTATCAAGATATTTTTGGAGAAACAATAGTTGAACTTGCCCAACAAAACCCACTGATAGTGGGAATTACTCCAGCAATGGCGTCGGGATGCTCATTAACAAAAATGATGAAGGTTTTTCCTAATCGTTCTTTTGACGTAGGAATTGCAGAACAGCACGCTGTAACTTTTTCTGCTGGATTAGCAGCTGAGGGTATGCTCCCATTTTGCAATATCTACTCAACTTTTATGCAAAGGGCTTTTGATAATATTATTCACGACGTAGCTATCCAAAAACTTAAGGTGATATTTTGTATAGATAGAGGTGGATTAGTTGGAGAAGATGGAGCAACTCACCAAGGGGCCTTTGATTTGTCTTATCTTAGACTGATTCCAAATATAACTATTGCAGCACCATTAAACGAACAAGAGTTAAGAGACATGATGTACTCTGCCACTTGCAACGATTATGGAATTACAGCAATTAGGTACCCACGAGGAAATTG
>CAXYUL010000193.1:0-4036 GCA_964292095.1 uncultured Bacteroidales bacterium
GGATATAGTGAGCAATGGCGCAAAGAGGCTGTAGAAAGAGGTTTAGAGGGTATTTCAGATGCACCAAGTGCATTTAAAGAATATGTTTCTAAAAGATCAATAAAATTATTTGAATCCCAAGGTGTATTAACGGCAAGAGAAGCAGAAGCTAGATACGAGGTTTTAAATGAAATATTTGTTAAAAAATTACAAATTGAGGCTCGTGTTTTAGGAGATTTAACAGCAAATCATATTATTCCTACAGCAATTTCTTTTCAAAACTCACTTATAAATAACGTAAGAGGAATAAAAGAATTATTCCCTAGCGAATATGAATCTATGAGTTCTACCCAGCTAAAGATGATAAAGAAAATATCTGGATATATAAACGAATTGCAAACTTTAGTTCATGATATGATTAAAGCAAGAAAGACTGTAAATGTTATTGAAAATACTGTAGAAAAGGCATTTGCATATAATAATACTGTGTTTCCTTATATGGAAAAGATACGGTCTATAGCAGATAAATTAGAGATGGTGGTAGACGATGAATTGTGGCCATTACCAAAATACAGAGAGATTATGTTTTTGAGGTAAAGGTATATTAAAAATAAATTCTTACCTTTACAAAATTAATTTTATTCTAAATAACTGATATGCAAATAGATAGCTTAAAAGATAATAGATATTCATTAAGGGGAGTATCCTCTGCTAAAGAAGATGTACACAATGCGATAGCAAATATAGATAAAGGATTATTTCCAAAAGCATTTTGTAAAATAGTACCCGATTATTTAAGTGGCGATCCTAATTATTGTTTAGTAATGCATGCCGATGGAGCTGGTACAAAATCCTCATTAGCATATACTTACTGGAGAGAAACAGGGGATTTGAGCGTATGGGATGGAATAGCTCAAGATGCAATTGTAATGAATACCGATGATTTATTATGTGTTGGGGCTGTAGATAATATAGTGCTTTCTTCTACCATAGGCAGAAATAAAAATCTTATTCCGGGCGAAGTAATTTGTAGGTAAATAAATGCATCAGAAAGCTTTGCAAGCACAATGAAGGATTATGGAGTTAATGTTATTTTAACTGGTGGCGAAACAGCAGATGTTGGAGACTTAGTTAGAACTATTATTGTAGATAGTACGGTTTGTGCAAGGATGAAGCGAAGTGATGTAATAAATAATGCAAATATTAAGGCTGGTAATGTAATTGTTGCTTTAGAGTCGTTTGGAAAAGCAAGTTATGAAAAAGACTATAATGGTGGTATGGGAAGTAATGGATTAACTTCGGCTAGACACGATGTCTTTGAAAAATATATTGCAAAATTATATCCCGAAAGTTTTGATAATACTCTACCATCTGATTTAGTATATTCTGGAACTAAAAAATTAACAGATATAGAGCCACTTACCGGATTAAGCTATGGAAAATTAGTACTTTCACCTACACGTACTTATGCTCCTGTCATTAAAGAAATATTAGATAAGTTTAGACATAAGATAGATGGAATGATTCACTGTTCTGGTGGTGCTCAAACAAAAGTGCTACATTTTGTAGAGGGCTTAAGTATTGTTAAAGATAATTTGTTTGAACTTCCACCGCTATTTAAAGTAATTAGAGAAGAGTCTAAGACAGATTGGAGCGAGATGTATAAAGTTTTTAACATGGGGCATAGGATGGAGCTTTATGTTAATGAGGATATAGCTCTAGATATTATTAATATTTCTAATAAATATGCTATTGCAGCTAAAATAATAGGAAGGGTTGAGGCATCAAAAGATAAGATATCACATGTTACTGTAAAATCTGAGTATGGTGAGTTTGTTTATGATGGGAAGAAATAGAAAGGCTTAAAATCTAATACTATGAAAATCTAATACTATGATTACTAAAAGAACTTTATCTATTAAATTAATAGTTTTAAGTGCTATTGTGTTTACTTTAATGTTTTGTGGGTCATGTTCTTGCAAAAATGGAGCAAAAGAGGCAAAAAATAAAATTACGCTTTCGCCAATAATAGAAAAGGCCTTATTTGATAAAAGCTCTATATTTTATGCCAATTTTAGCACTTTCCCTTTACAAAGAAAATTACTTCCAATAGGTGTATTTGATTCTGGTACAGGCGGATTAACTGTTTTGGAGATATTGCTTAAAAACGATATGTTTGATAATATTACTGGGAAACTTGGGCCAGATGGTATTGCCGATTTAGAGGGAGAGAATTTTACCTATGTTGCAGATATGGCAAATATGCCTTATGGAAATTATGCTGCGGTAGGTAAGGAAGAGTTTTTTAAAGAATTAGTAGTTAAAGATGCCTTATTCCTTTTAGGCGATAAATATTATTTAAATAATATTGATGCAGAGGCAAAGGGAAAAAAAGAAGCTTCAAAAATTATTATTGTTGCATGTAATACAGCAAGTGCTTACGGATTAAATGATATAGAAACATTGTTACAAGAAAGTGCAATAGGCGTTAAGGTGATTGGAGTTATTAATGCTGGCGTTGATGCTTTATTTGAAGGATTAAACTCTAGTAAAAAAGAAATAAAATGTGCTGTTGGTGTTTTAGCTACCCAAGGTACAATTTTATCAGGTGCATATCAAAATCTTATTATAGAGAAAGCTAAACAACAAAAAATGCCTTGTACAATTAATGTTGTTAATAGAGCAGGGATTGGTTTTGCCGAATCTGTAGATAATGAAAAAGACTATGTAGATTCTCACGCAACAGCTGTAAGACAAAATTATAAAGGTCCAAAATTGGGGAAACAAGATGGAGATATAGATAGCTCTCTATTATCTGTTTATAATTTTGATTATTCTAAGAATGGAATTTTACTAGAGAAGTTAAATAATAAAATAGTAAATATACAACTTAACTCTTCTATAAATTATGCCCGTTTTCATCTTGTGTCATTAATTGATAACTATAGAAAAAGTGGTGCTAATCTTCCTTTAGAAAGAATTATATTGGCGTGTACTCACTATCCATTTTTAATAGAGACTTTAAATAAAGTTATTGCAGAGCTACGGTTATATAATGTTAAAGGCGTTTATCCATATAGAAATTTATTATCAAATGATTTACAGTTTGTGAATCCTGCTATATATACAGCTTTAGAGTGTTATAAGATACTTAGACAAGAAAATATTTTAGCACTACGTACTGCCGATTCTAAAGTAGACTCTTATATTTCTATCCCTTCTTATGGTTTAGATAATAGTAAAGTTGATATAGACGGTAATTTAAAGTATGAGTTTAAATATGGTAGAGACTATGGTACAGAGGAGCAAAGTACTGTATTTGTGCCATTTTCTAGGAGATATATAGATACGCTTATACTAGATAGGGTTGGCAGCTTATTGCCTTATTCGTACAAAAAAATAATCAAGAATTTAAATTAGCATATATGAGTTTCCAACACAAGATAGACTCTTTAGAGGTAGAAGAGATGGATTTGGCAAATTTTAGTGGAGAAATACAAGTTATAAGTAATCCAGGTAAAGATTTTGACGCTGCAATTGAGCATTTAACTAATGCAAAATATATTGGATTTGATACAGAAACAAAACCTTGCTTTATTGCAAAAGTTCCAAGAAATAAAATGGCAATCTTACAGCTTTCTTCATATACAAATGCTTATATTTTTAGGCTGCAGCAATTGGGAGTTCCAAAACAATTAGCAGATTTAATGTCTAATCCTTTTGTTCTAAAAGTTGGAGCAGCAGTTCATGATGATATTAGGGGATTGCAGAGTTATTCTTATTTTACACCCAGGGGATTTATAGACCTTCAGAAATTGGCTGGAGAGTTTGGAATAGAAGAAAAAAGTGTTAGAAAAATGTCTGCTATTATTTTAAGCAGGAAGGTGTCTAAATCTCAGCAGTTATCAAACTGGGAGAGTGCAGAGTTGTCGTCTGCGCAGCTAAAATATGCTGCGACAGATGCTTGGCTCTGCTTAAAAATGTTTGATGTCTTAACGCAAGAAGGCAAATAATAATTTAGTACTATAAGATGATAGATAAAAGAATAATTTTAAAT
>CAXYUL010000194.1:0-4022 GCA_964292095.1 uncultured Bacteroidales bacterium
CAACCAATATAAAACTAAAAAAATATCGCATATCTATAAAAATTCACTTATTAATTCATCTTAGCGGACATCTAGTCTAGCTAACATATTATTTACATTTGTTTCTATTCTTTCATATACATCATTTGTATACGGAGCTCTTTTAAATGTACTACCAGTAATTTTCTCATAAAGTTCTATGTACCTATCAGAGATAGAGTTAATTATCTCATCTGTCATAGCTGGAACTTGTTGTCCCTCTCCTCCATTAAAGTTATTATCCATCAGCCATTCGCGTACAAATTCTTTAGATAGTTGCTTTTGCTGTTCGCCCTTATCAAAGCGCTCTTGGTATCCTTGTGCGTAGAAGTATCTGCTACTGTCGGGAGTATGAATTTCATCTATTAAGTAAATTTCACCATCTTTAATTCCAAACTCGTATTTTGTATCCACTAAGATAAGTCCTCTTTCTGCCGCAATCTCGCAACCCCTATTATACAAAGCAAGAGTAATTTTCTCTAGCTGATCATATATCTCCTTGCTAACTAATCCTTGTTTAATAATCTCTTCTTTAGAAATATCTTGGTCGTGGCCACCTATCTCGGCTTTTGTAGTAGGGGTAATAATTGGATTTGCAAACTTTTGGTGTTCTTTCATTCCATCAGCAATTTTAACACCGCAAATCTCTCTTGCGCCAGCCTTATAAGTTCTCCATGAGCTACCAGTAAGGTAACCCCTAACAATCATTTCTATTGGAAGTGAATCACATTTGTATCCAATAGTAACCATTGGATCTGGCGAAGCAATTTTCCAGTTTTTTACAATATCTTGAGTACTATCCAAAAATTGAGATGCTATCTGATTGAGTACCTGGCCTTTAAAAGGAATTCCCTTAGGCAGTACAACGTCAAAAGCCGAAATTCTATCCGTAACAACCATTACCATATATTTATCTGCAATGGTATAAACATCCCTTACTTTTCCAATGTATTTTGCTGTTTGCTTAGAAAAGTTAAATTCTGTACAAGTTATTGAGTTCATTTTATATATTGTATTTTAATTTTATTATTAGTTACTTAAAATAGTAGAATATTATAGTCTTATAATAACTAGGTGTTATATTTCTAAAGATTATTATAAAAGAGCAAAAGTTTCTTACAAAAATTGCTCCAAGAGAGTAATTCTTTTTCCTTTTTAATATTTTCAATAATGGAGTTTCTTAAACAATTATTATTGCTATCATTATCAAAAAAGCGTTTAATGGCATCTGCAATTTTATTAGGGCTAATATCATCTACTATTATGCCCGTACCCTTATCCCCAATAGTTTCCTTTAGTCCTCCAACATTTGTAGTTATCATTGGCGTTTCAAAATGGTAGCAAATAGAACTTATTCCACTTTGAGTTGCAGACCTATAAGGAAGAACACAAACATCGGCTGCAGAAAAATATTTAGCAACTTCGCTATCCTTTATATAGCTAGTATTTAGGTATATATTCTCTTTATACTTAGATTTCTCTATTAATTTTTCGTATTTTTCAAAGCTACCGTATGGCTCTCCAGCAATAATTAACTGGTATGTAGAATCTAAAAGTGAAAAAGCTTCTATAAGTAAATCAAGCCCTTTATAATCTCTAATAAGCCCAAAAAAGAGTAAGTTTTTTTTATTATGTTGCATTCCAGCAAGTTCCTCTGCGCTATACTTATCTAACTTTTTGCCAAAATGTGAGTAAAGTGGGTGAGGGGAGAGCAAGTATTTTGCCTCTGGTTTAAAATTGAGTAAATCTCTTTTTACAGCATCGCATAGAACAACAAAACCATCATTTGGTTTTAGAAAATACGACGTAAAGGCTTTATCAAAAAATCTTTTCTCGTGAGGTACAACGTTATCTAAAATAGAAATTACTTTGCAATTTTTATTAACATTTCTAGCTACATATCCTAGTGATGGAGCAAACCAGCTCATCCAATATCTCATTATTAACAGATCTGGCTCCCATTCTCTTATTGCCTTAGCTGTAGAAATGTATGATAACGGATTTGCCGTATCCAGTAGGGCGATAGACTCTACTGGTACGGCATTATCATCTTTACTAACATACTGCGTTTTTCCTGGGAAAAGCAAATTTGGGTATTGCCGGCTAAAGTTAAAAGCCTTAACAATATTATCCTTTCCTAATTCATTTAATAAGTATGTATTAAATTGGGATATTCCACCTCTATAAGGATAAAAACATGATAATATAGCTATTTTCAAATTATTATTTTTTCTTTGATTTAACATACTCCTCATTTAGTCCTGCAAGTACGTCTGCTGTAATGTCTAAAGATGGATCTCCAACAATAACACTATTTGTAGTTCCAGAAGTAGTTAATATTAGGGAGTAACCATGTTTAACATTATATATTTGTAAATATGTTTTTACGGCATCAATTACTTGTCTATATACAACCCCTTCTTCTTCTGCCATTTCCATTTGTTTTTGTTGGCTTAGGCCTTGTAGCGATTGTTGACGTTCAAGTAATTGTTGTTGTTGTTGTTCCATTTGAGCACGTGTTAACAAACCTTTATTAATCTTAGCTTCAAAATCTTTAGCTGCACTCTCAAAAGCTCTGCCTTTTTTATTTAAATCATCTTGAATAACTTGAGCCTTAGCTTCTAACCCAGATTTTAAATCGTTAAACATATCGTATTGATTAACAAGAGAATCCATCTGAACATATACTATGCTGCCTGCTGGAGCTATTGTCTCGCTAGTTTTAGTAGTAGACGCTTGAGTTCCTGGTTTGTTAGAATTACATGAAATTAAAAGTGTTGCCAATGCAACTGCTAAGATTACTTTAATTTGTTTCATTTTATTTATTGTTAAATTATTTCTTTGTGCAAATATAATAAATTTTTGTAAGAGGCTGTTGAAAAATAGATTGCCTTAATTATTTAATTCTCTTAAGTATGCTGCAATAGTTTTCTCTAGGCCTAAGTATAGGGCATCACATATTAGCGCATGTCCTATAGAAACCTCTGATAATTTAGGGATTACAGATTTAAAATACTTAAGATTATCTAAATTTAAATCGTGCCCTGCATTAAGCTCTAAGCCGCATTTTATAGCTTGTTCGGCAGCTTTAAAATATGGCTCTATTGCCATTTCTCTGTTTTTTAAGAAATCTCTTGCATATGCTTCTGTGTATAGCTCAACCCTATTGCAGCCCGTATCTGCTGCGTGTTTTATCATTTCTATATCTGGATCAACAAAAATTGATACTCTTATTCCATAGCTAGTTAATCTTTTGCAGATTCCCCTAAGATATTCCTTATTTGCCTTAGTATTCCACCCTGCATTAGAAGTTAAAACATTATTTGCGTCGGGAACTAAAGTAACTTGATCTGCTTGTGTCTCTATTACTAAGTCTATGAATGAGTTTATAGGATTACCTTCTATATTAAACTCTGTTGTAAGGTGAGGCTTAATTTCCCTTACATCTGAGTACCTAATATGTCTTTCATCTGGTCTAGGATGTACAGTTATACCTTGTGCTCCAAACTTTTCGCAATTTATCGCTGCTTGGAGTACATTAGGCATATTTCCACCTCTGGCATTTCTAATTGTGGCAATTTTATTAATATTTACACTTAGTTTTGTCATGTTATTATTGTACTTTTAAGTAAAATTTTAGCATGCAAATATAGATAAATTTACACTAGCTATGCAAAAAGTAAAAAAAAAGTCTTATTTTGCACAAAAATTATAAAATGAGCATAAATAATTCCCCTTTTAAACTAGCACTTTTTGGGCGAAAAATTGATGATAAGAATTTAAATAATTTTAAATTACTTATTAATAGTTTATTACAATCTAAACATACTATAGAGTGGTCTTATTACGAACCTTTTTATAAGTTGTTAAGCCAAAAGGTAAGTCTTCCAAAGGGGAGTTTTTTTCACTCACATTCTAATCTTTCAGATGTTACTAATCTTTTTCTTTCTTTGGGAGGTGATGGAACATTTTTAGGGGCTCCAGGCTTAATTAGAAACAGAGAA
>CAXYUL010000195.1:0-4005 GCA_964292095.1 uncultured Bacteroidales bacterium
TCTATCTTTTACCACCGCTTTCTATCGTTCTGCTGATTTATAACAAAATCTTGATATATAGTTACTCCACTTTCTCCAACTGTAAAGCTTCCAAACTCTGTAAATATATTAGGTTCGGCAACTCCTCTTTGCTGACAGATGCTTTTAATTTGGGAGATTACTTCTTCTGCCATGTACTCGTAATCATAATCTTGGATAAGTGAATTTTTTATAGGGAAGCCGCCGCCGATGTTTAGCGAGTCTAATTCTTTACATATTTGTTTAAGGTCGCAATATACGTGAACACATTTAGATAACTCATTCCAGTAGTAAGCATTATCTCTTATACCTGTATTGATAAAGAAATGAAGCATCTTTAATGAGAATTTGTCGCTCTTTTTTATTTTATTTTTGTAAAAAGGAACTATATCACTGTATCTTATGCCTAAACGAGAGGTATAGAACTCAAATTTTGGCTCCTCTTCAGATGCTATCCTTATTCCTATTTTTGTTGGTTCTTTTATACATAAATCCAAATCTTCAAATTCTGTCATATTGTCTAGTATGGGAATAATGTTTTTCCATCCATTATTTCTCATATTGGCAATATTCTCTATATATATGTCTTTTTTAAAGCCATTACATATAATATACGAGTCTTGTTTAATAATACCTTCGTTAAATAAAGCTTCTACAAGGTTAATATCAAAGGCAGAAGATGTTTCTAAATGAATTTCATTTTTTAGAGCTTCCTCAATTACAAATGAAAAGTGAGAACTTTTAGTACAATAACAGTAGTTGTATGTTCCTTTATAATCTACCTTTGCCATTGCAACATTAAACATTCTTTTTGCTCTTTGTATCTGTGATGATATTTTTGGGAGGTAAGTTATTTTTAGAGGTGTTCCATATTGCTCTATAATATCCATCATTGGTATATCATGGAAGTTTAGTTCCCCTTCATCTACTTTAAATTCATCTTGTGGAAACTCAAATGACTGATGAATTAGATCTATGTACTTATTTTTCATTCTATAAATGTAAGTGAGTTGCTTGTTGTTATTTTTGTTAATGTAACTAATTTGGATTTTTTTATTGGCTGCAAATATATTTATTTTTTTGCGTGTTTTAATAAAAAAACATTGTTTTTTCTAAAAACTGCTTAAATTTGTTCCCTTGATAACTAGAGCACGTAATTTATTAGATAAATATGACTCCTAAAAACTTTGTTCACTATTTGATTATTTTATTAACAGCAGTATTACTTTTTTCTTGTAGTACTACAAAGTTAATTCCAACAGGTAGTAGTAGATTAAAGGCTAATAAGGTGCTTTTAGATGCTGGCTCAAAAGTTACTTCTAATGATATTGTCCCATATATAAAGCAAAAACCTAATACTTATTTTATTTTGGGCTGGAATCCATTTTTGAATATTTATAATTGGGGAAATGGAAAAGGTAAATGTTGGGATAAATTTGTAAAAAAGATTGGCCAAGGGCCAGTTATCTTTGATAATGATTTAATTACTAGTAGTAAAAAGAATATAAATAACCATCTTCTTTTTTTAGGATACTATAATTCGGTAATAACAGACTCTGTAATTACTAAAAAGAAAAAAACTACTGTCTTATATAAAGTTAAACCTGGTACACAGTATAAAATTAATGAAATTAAATATAGTATTAAAGATACGTCAATTAAAAATCTATATTTTGCAGATACTATTAATTCTATTATTAAACTAGGGACTTTCCTTTCTGAGGAAAAATTAAATAAAGAATCGGAAAGAGCAACTCAAGAATTTAGAAATAAGGGCTATTATGGCTTTACTAAAAATTATTTTTTCTTTGAGGCAGACACAATAGGCTTAGCTAATTCTGTTAATTTGCTTATAAAAATAGAGGACTATACACGTAATGAATTTGCCACCGATGCTAAATCTCACAAAATATTTAAGATAGATAGTGTAATTATTACTCCTATTAGAAATAACTCTAAATTTTCTAAAAATAATAGACTTATTAGAACAGAGAATGATTCAATATCTTCTCAAACTATTGATACAACAGTTTTTAATGGCGTTTACCTAATATCTAAGAACACACCATTACTAAGGCCAAAGGTTAGTGCTAGGATGAATCTCATAGTTCCCGGCTCTGTGTACAATGAGAAGACAATAGAGAACACTTACTCTAGATTCTCCAATTTAAGGCTATTTAGCAGCGTTAATATTCAGGTAAATGAGCGCGATTCAAATAAGGTAAGTTGTAATATAAAGTTAATTTCATCTCAGTTACAAGGATATAAGATTAGTTTAGATGCTTCATCAAACTCTAGTGGTCTATTGGGTATTTCTCCAGGTTTATCATATTATCATAAGAATTTATTTAGGGGAGGTGAGTATTTTACTCTTAGTTTTATGGGCGATTTTCAGTTTAAGGCTAATTCTAACATTAGATCTACAGAATTTGGAATTTCAACATCTTTAAGCACGCCTAATTTTCTTCTTCTTCCCGACAAAATATTTAAATCAAAGACAATTCCTAGAACAGAATTTACTGTTTCTTATAACTATCAACAGAGGCCAGAGTATACAAGAAATATAATTTCAGCTACTTATGGCTATTCTTGGAATAGGTATAATAAGCATTTTTATAAGGTAAATCCAATTCAAGTAAGTATTGTAAAGTTATTTGATTTAAGTGAAGAGTTTTTTGGAAACTTAAGGGACCCCTTTTTAAAGAATTCTTATCAAGACCACTTTGATTTTGGCTTAGGAGGAACTTATTATTATACAACAGATGCATCTCAAACTCCTAGTAAAAGCTATTTTTATTTAAGAGCACAAGCAGATGTGTCGGGAAACTTATTAAGTGCATTTAATAAATTATTAGATTCAAATCTTATTGGGTCTAGATTGATTTGGGGTTCTCCATACTCTCAATATGCTAGGGGCGAGGTATCTGGGGTTTATACTTGGAAGTTTGGTAAGAATGTAAATCAATCGCTTGCTGCTCGTTTATTAGTTGGAGCGGGCTTGGGCTATGGTAATTCTTCTGCTTTACCATTTGAAAAGTTATTTTGGTCTGGTGGTGCTAATAGTTTAAGAGCATGGCAAGCTAGAACAGTTGGGCCTGGCTATGCGCAAGTAGATACTTTGTTTACTATACCAAACCAAACTGGTAGCATGAAGATAGAGGCTAACTTAGAATATAGATTCCCTCTATTTTGGATGTTCGAAGGTGCTTTGTTTGCTGATGTAGGAAATGTGTGGAACTTTAGAGATAGTTCTGAATATGAAGATGATACTTATCAGCTAAATAAGAGTTTCTTTAGCTTTAAAGATTTTTATAAGCACTTGGCCTTTGATTGGGGACTTGGAATACGGTTAAATTTTGGCTTTGCCTTAATAAGGCTTGATATGGGATTTAAGACTTTTGATCCAGCATTAGATTTATGGCTTGGCCCAAAGCAATGGTTTAAGAAAGGCAATTATGGAATACAGTTTGGAGTTGGTTATCCTTTTTAGAAATATTTACTCTTTTTTATCCTATATAGTCTTTAAGCTCTGCAATATTAGTTACCTTTTGCTTTATTATCCAGCGTGCTGTTTCACCACGTGCTATTTTTGTGTGAATGACTATAGTTGTTGACTTGCCATTTATTAATGTTTTAAATTTGGGAGAGTATATTTTTACATTTTTCTCCAATCTTTTCAAATCAAATAATTTTTTCATTTCTTCGCTTGCTAGATTGCAGAGTTCTCCTTTACCATATTCATTTATATCTTTAATTAATATATCTGTTAGTTTATCACTCCAAAATTTAAATAAAGATTTATTATTTAATTGTGCTAAAGAAATGTTTCCTTCTAATCTGTATGGCTTAATTAAATCTAGAGGTTTTAATAGACCATAAGCAAAAGAGGTTATTCTAAGGTGTTTTTGTGCAAATTCTAGATCCTCTTTATTCAAATCATATGGATTAAGTTTTTTAAATACAATACCAGAATATGCAGATATAGCA
>CAXYUL010000196.1:0-4003 GCA_964292095.1 uncultured Bacteroidales bacterium
GGACATAGGCTTCTGTTCTGGATCTATTTCTATAGAGGCAAAGATGCAATTTCCTCATTTAAATATACTAGCTTTTGAAGTTAGAGAAGAAGGTAAACAACTAATGGAAATAAACACAAGAAAATTTGGTACTCCTGGAATAGAAACTATAATAGGAGATTTTTTAGATATTCCTTTAGATGATTTAGCAAAACCAGATGCTGTATTTATAGGAGGTCATAATGGCAAATTAATAGAAATAGTTTCTAAAATAGTTCCTCTACTAAGCCCATGCGGCAGAATTGTTTTTAATTCTGTTTCTACAGAAAGTAAAAATCTTTTTAAGCAGGCATGTGCTTTTGCAAAAATAAATATAGAAGACTCTACAGAAATAAGAGTAGATAACAATAATACAATAACTATTATGTTAGCAAAAAACAAATAGTTACTACATGCAAATAACTAAGTAACAGCAAATTAATGAAGATTAACGATAATATAAAGAAAGATAAAGCAATAGTTTATGTTTCTAAAAAAGGAGAGCAATTAGCCCATATTATAAAAAAAGAAATTGGAGGAGATATAGAGAGCTTTGCCGGCGAGGATGCCGATGGTGTAGCTCTAAAATGTTTAGAAAACTATTCTGCTATAATATTTATTGGGGCTTTGGGCATTTGCGTAAGATGGCTTGCTCCCTTTATTAAGAATAAGTATTCCGACCCAGCAGTTATCTGTATAGATAGCACTGGAAAATATGTGATACCTCTTTTGTCGGGACACTTAGGAGGATCTAACGAGCTTGCCCTAGAAATTGCCCCAATTATTGGCGCTGAGGCCATTATTACAACCCAAAGCGATAATAGTGGAATGTGGGCACTAGATTTACTAGGCAAAAAATTTGATTGGCAGACTTTTACAAATAGAGATTCCTTAAACAAAATTATAGCTTGCTATGTGAATGGGGGAAAAACGGCCCTGCTACTAGACATAAGAAGCTCTGCCACAGAATACCTAGAAACTCATAAAAGCTCTAATGTAGATGTATTTTACAATTTTAAAGATATAGAAACAGAAAAATACGAGCTTATTATTGCTGTTTCCCCTTATTTATATTCTGCACCTATTTTGATTTTAACATATGTCCCTAAGGTATTGCATTTGGGTATTGGATGTAGGAAAGATGCTATTGCTAATGGGACTGTAGAATATATCTATGAATATCTAACAAATAATGGTATAAATCCTGCCGCTCTTGCTAGTGTTTCTACCATAGATATAAAAGAACACGAAACCCTAGTAAAAAGTGTAGCAGAAAGGGTTGGCAAACTAAATATCTATACAGCAAATCAACTCATTGGAATAGAAGTGGCAAATCCAAGCAATAAGGTAATGGAGGTATGTGGTGTTTATGGTGTAGCAGAAACTTGTGCGCTAAAAAGTGCAAGTTCTACAACAATAAAAAACCTTATTGTACAAAAACAAAGGAGCAATAACAATAAATTTACCTTTGCTATTGCCATAGAAGATAAATACCTAAATAACAGAGCCAAAGGTAGAGTAGAGATTGTAGGAGCAGGACCAGGAGACCCCGAACTAATTTCTATAAGGGGAAAAAGGATGATAGAAAAAGCAGATTTAGTGCTATATGCCGGTAGTTTAGTACCAAAAGAATTAACTTATTATGCAAAAAAGGGAGCAATAGTAAGAAGTTCTGCAAGTATGGACCTAAATGAGCAATTTACTCTTATGAAGGAATTCACCGACAAAGGATTATTTGTTGTTAGACTTCATACTGGCGACCCTTGTATTTACGGAGCAATTGCAGAGCAAATGGCTTTTTTTGATAAACATAAAATAGACTACCACATAACCCCAGGTATATCTTCTTTTTTAGCTGCTGCCGCCGAACTTAAATCTCAATTTACAATTCCAGAAGAAGTTCAAACAATAATTTTAACAAGGGGAGAGGGCAGAACACTTATGCCAGAAAAAGAAAAATTAAGCTTACTAGCACAATCGCAAAGTACAATGTGCATTTTTTTAAGTGCAAGTATTGCAGAGGAGATAGAAAAAGAATTATTAGCACATTACCCCCCAAATACACCAGTAGCAGCTTGTTATCATTTAACATGGAAAGACCAAAAAATATTTAGAGGCGAACTCAAAGATTTATCTAAGATAATTAAAACTAACAACTTAAGTCTTACAACTATGATTGTTGTTGGTAAAGCTATAGATAATAGACAAGGTTTATCTCGTTTATATGCCCCAGAGTTTAAGCACTTATTTAGATAATAAGCAATAATAAAATACCAATATGATTTTAATATTAGGGGGGACAAGCCAGGGTAGAGTTGCCTGCGAGTGCTTAGAGAGCGCTGGCAAAAAATTCTACTACTCAACAAAAGGAAATCTGCAAAATATTAAGCTATATAATGGCATACATATTAACGGAGCAATGGACTATGATGGTATGTGCAATTTTTGCACATACCATAGCATTAAATTAATTGTAGACGCAGCACATCCCTTTGCTAGTGGGGCACATAAAACTATATCTCTATGCGCAAAACAACTAAACATTACAGTAATACGCTTAGAACGATGTTTTCCTAAAAGAGACCCTAATATTATTTGGTGTAATTCATATGCTCAAGCAATAGAAAAATTAAATGCAGAAAATATTACAAAACTTCTTGCACTTACTGGTGTAAATACCATATTAGCCCTTAAGCCATATTGGCAAAATAATACGAACTGTAAATTTAGAATATTAGATAGGGAAGATTCAATTTCTTTAGCTCTTAATAATGGTTTTTTAAAAAAAAATCTTCTCTATTTTAAAGAATCTTTGCTCACAAACGATGGTAGCAAGACAGATGCTGAATTTTTAGAAAATCTATATACAAAAGAATTTCAGCTTTTTAAAGAACTTAAACCACAAGCTATTATTACAAAAGAAAGCGGAGATTCTGCTTTCTTTAATCAGAAAGTAAAAGCCGCACAAGATTTAGGAATTAAAGTTTTTGCAATAGAAAGGCCATCACTTCCAAAAGAATTTATAACTGTTTATGGCCCAATTGGACTTAGACGAGAAATTGAAAAAAGAATAGATAATTTTTTTAGTTTAAAAATTGGCTACACAAGGGGCACTTACGCCTGTGCAGCATCAAAAGCAGCAATGCAGTGTATTTTAAATAATTCAAATACCAATGATAGTGAGAATATCAAAAAGGTATCTATTTCTTTACCTAGCAATGAACAAATAGAGATAGCAATAGCCAATGTTAAATTATTAGAACAAACTAGCCTTAAACAAAGTGCTATTGCCAGCGTTATAAAAGAATCTGGAGACGACCCCGATGTTACAAACTCCTGTGTAATTAGCTCTTTAGTTGAACTTGTAAACCAGACAGATACATCTAACTCCCCCTGCCCCTGTTTAGAAATTAACTTTTTACAAGGAGAAGGCGTTGGCAAAGTTAGTTTACCAGGACTTGGACTAGAAATTGGAGAGCCTGCTATTAATAAAACTCCAAGAAAAATGATATCTAAAGAACTATCAGAATTATTAGGCAATAATGCTTATAGAGTAAATGTTACTATTTCTGTTAAAGATGGGGCTGAGCTTGCAAAGAGAACCTTTAACCCAAAACTTGGAGTTGTGGGAGGGATTTCTATTATTGGTACATCTGGGGTTATTAAACCCTTCTCTAGAGAAGCATTCTTAGATTCTATAAAAAAAGAAATAGAAGTGGCTATAGCTGTTGGTGGAAATATTTTAGTTATTAATTCTGGGGCTAAAAGCGAACAAGCTGTAAAAAAAATAGTTAATACCCAAAGAGAATTAATGAAACTCCAAGCCTTAGCAGAACAATCATTTATACATTATGGCAACTTTATTGGAGAAACTATTAAACTCGCTAATTCTTTAGGAATTAAAGAAATAATAATGGGCATTATGATAGGTAAAGCTGTTAAATTAGCAGAAGGTTTTTTAGACACTCATACCAAATTAGCCACT
>CAXYUL010000197.1:0-3974 GCA_964292095.1 uncultured Bacteroidales bacterium
TAAAGGGTAATGAGCATTATTTACAGCAGCTTAAGTCTGGCGATCTACTTAAGAAAGCTGAGAGTGATGTACATTGGGACTTATCTAAGGGGGTTGAAATAATAACTATAGATAATCCGCAGTACCCTAAACTTTTAGCCGAAGTTGGTGATGCTCCTATTGTCTTATATTATAAGGGTAATGCTAAGCTTTTTAGTAAATATTCTCTGTCTTTTGTTGGTACTCGCTTAGCTAGTAGCTATGGAAGGCAAATGTGTATAAAGTTACTAGAAGACCTTTGTAATATGGGATATAGACCACAGATAATTAGTGGTTTAGCTTTTGGTATAGATGCTCAAGCTCATAAGGCCGCACTAGATTTAGGTTTAGAAACAATAGCAGTACTTCCGTGTGGAATAGATACAATTTATCCATCTCTACATAGAAATTTAGCTAAAAGTATAATAGCTCAGGGCGCTGTAATAACAGAGCAACAAAAAGGTGCAGCCCCATTGAGACTAAATTTTATCAGAAGAAATAGAATAATAGCTGCCATGACTAAAGCCTTAATTATAGTTGAAAGTAGGGTAAAGGGAGGAGCAATGTTAACAGTAGAATATGCAAATAATTATTCTAGAGATGTATTAGCTGTACCTGGGCGAATTACAGACATAAATTCTTTTGGATGTAATTACCTTATATCCAAAAATGTTGCGCATATTTGTAATAATGCACAAAAAATTATTGATGTATTAGGTTGGGATAGAGATGTATCCATAGCTAATATATCTAGTGAGGTTTCTATGCAAACCAATCTGTTTTCTTTTGATCATAAGGAGAAAGAAAAAATATTATTGGCTATAAATTATAAATCTCCAGTGAATATTGATTATATTTGCAACGTGTGTGATATCGGTTTTGAGCAAGTGTCGGGAATATTATTAGAATTAGAGCTAGAAGGTAGGATAAAAACTTGTGCTTGCGATGGATTTATAAGGATAAAAAATAACTACTAGATATTTATATGCAAGATAAGATAATAAATTTTATAGATACGCACGTGCATTTGTACGACGAGGCTTATGATTTAGATTTTAATGATGTTGTGGAAAGAATGATGAATGCTGGGGTAGTGAAGTGTATTTTGCCAGCAATAGATTCTTCTTATTATAAAAGGCAAGAAGATTGTTATAATGCTTTAAATAAAATGGCGCTTATGGCTGTGGGGCTTCATCCTACTTCTGTAAATGCAAATTGGGTAAGTGAGTATGATTTCTTGTGTGATAAAATACATAATCATGGAGTTTGCGCCATAGGAGAAATTGGATTAGATGGTTACTGGAGCAAGGAGTATATGAATGAGCAAAAGGAGGTATTTGCTATGCAACTTAAATTAGCAGAAAAAAACGATTTGCCTGTTATAGTACACTTAAGAGATGCCACAGAAGAACTTTTTGAGGTTTTTGATTCATTAAAGGGATCTAAGATGAGGGGAGTATTTCATGCTTATGCGGGTAGTTTTGAAATGTATGAGAGGATTTCATCTTATGGTAATTTCCTTTTTGGAATAGGAGGGGTGGTTACTTATAAAAACGCATCTATAGCTAAGAGTTTAGAGAATATTCCTTTAGAAAGAATTGTATTAGAAACAGATGCACCATGGTTAAGTCCTGTTCCGTTTAGAGGAAAAAGAAATGAGAGTGCTAATTTACAATATATAGCAGAGAAAATAGCACAAATAAAAAATAGTAGCATAGAGGAAGTATCTAGTATAACTACAAGAAATGCAATTAAAATGTTTAATATTAATTAATATATGAGTAATAGATCTATTTTGCTTATTTATACTGGGGGAACAATTGGAATGAAACAAGACCCTCAAACACTTGCGCTTAAGCCATTCAATTTTGATCAAATAGAGGATGAGGTTCCAGAGCTTAAGAAGTTTGGGTATCTAATAGACTCAATATCTTTTGATCCTCTTATAGATTCATCTGATGTAGAGCCTTCCTTTTGGATAAAGTTGGCAGGTAAAATTAAAGAGAATTATGCTAAATACGATGGCTTTGTTGTACTACACGGCACAGATACCATGTCTTTTACAGCCTCTGCATTAAGTTTTATGTTAGAAGATTTACAAAAACCAGTAATTCTAACAGGAAGCCAGTTGCCAATTGGAATGCTTAGAACCGATGGAAAAGAGAATCTTATTTCATCTATAGAAATTGCTGCTGCTAAATCTTCCGATGGCTTTCCTATGGTTCCAGAAGTTTGTGTATATTTTGAGAGCCAATTATATAGGGGAAATAGAACAACAAAATACAATGCAGAAAATTTTAGGGCTTTTAGATCTGCAAATTATCCAGTTTTGGCAGATGTAGGAATTCATATTAAGTATAATACTTCTTTAATTAATTATCCTAAAATATGGGGATTACCACTTAAAGTTAACGATACACTAGATACTAATGTTGCTATTTTAAAAATATATCCAGGTATTACAAACGATCTTATAGATGCAATAATAGATACTAAAGGACTACGAGCTATTATTATAGAAACCTTTGGGTCTGGCAATGCTCCTACTAAAGATTGCTTTTTATCAAAGATAAAAAGAGCAATCGATAAGGGCTTAATTGTAATGAATGTATCTCAGTGTCAGGCTGGTAGCGTAGATATGGATGCTTACGCAACAGGTGTACAATTAAAGAAAATGGGGGTAATCAGTGGATATGATACTACTAGCGAAGCTGCAATTACTAAATTATTTTTTCTATTGGGTCAATATTCAGATAATGAGAGTATTATGACTTATTTGCGTCTCAGCCTTAGGGGTGAAATATCAATTTAATAACATTTATTTTGTTCAATGTTAAAAAAATTGCGTAAATTGCACAGAATTTTATTAGTGATTAATAAAACTATAACTATTTAAATACATTGTTTAATATTTTAATGATTCAAAAATTTATGAAAAAAATTTTCATGTTTTTGGCAGTTATTGGCTTCATAGCTATAGCTGCAGATTTTGCAATTGCACAAACTCCGGAGATATCTGCTAGTGAGTTAGTAGGTGGACAATCGGATGTTCCTGTTTACCAACAAATCAAAGATAAGTTCATTGAGGGTGGTGCTGGCTTTATGGCTACTATCTTATTGTGTCTTATTTTAGGTCTAGCCCTAGCAATTGAGAGAATTATTTATTTAACTCTTGCTACTACTAATACTAAAAAACTTTTATCTAAAGTGGAAGAGGCTCTTAAAAATGGTGGTGTTGATGCTGCTAAAGAAGTTTGTAGAAATACACGTGGCCCTGTTGCAAGTATTTTCTATCAAGGGCTTTGCCGTATGAACGAAGGAATGGAAGTTGTTGAGAAATCTGTTGTTTCTTACGGTTCTATCCAAATGAGTCAGTTAGAGAATGGTTTATCATGGATTCAATTATTTATTGCAGTTGCTCCGATGTTAGGATTCCTTGGAACAGTTGTTGGTATGATCGGTGCATTTGATGCTATTCAAGCAGCTGGTGATATTTCTCCAACCGTTGTTGCCGGTGGTATTAAGATCGCTTTGATTACTACAGTAGGTGGTTTGATCGTAGCTATTATTCTTCAATTATTCTATAACTATATTGTGTCTAAAATTGACTCTATTGTTATGTCTATGGAAGAAGCTTCTATCTCACTTATCGACTTGTTAGTAAACTATAAAAAATAATTAATTTGATATGTCTAAAATAATTAAATATTTATCAGCTCTGTTGTTAATCGTTTCTGCAATTATTGCGGTTGTATTTTATGTGAATACAAACGATGCAACAGTTTATTTGATGATCAATTGGGCGCTTATTTTATTAGTAGTAAGTATAGTATCAGCAGTTGTGTTGCCTATATTTTTTACAGATGGAAGAGGCTCTAAGAGTTCATTAATTAAGGTTGGCATTATGCTAGGATTATGTGTACTTTCATATTTAATGGCTTCTAGTGTGCCATCAC
>CAXYUL010000198.1:0-3965 GCA_964292095.1 uncultured Bacteroidales bacterium
GCAGAAAAAAATGTTAAAGCTATGGCAAATCCTATAGAAATTATAGAAAACACCTATTCTTATTTAAAGGAATATAACAATGTAAAGGCTTACGCAAGGATGCCGTACATATACCAATTTAAATATTAGAAGATTTAAAGCATCTCTATATTCTTTTGGGCTCATAGACATATATGAACAAAATACCCTATAAAAAGACTGTCGGCCATTGAATCCACTTTCTGTGGCCACAGTTTCTAAACTCAATTTAGGATTTGTTTTTATCATATCACAGGCATACTTTACTCTATAAAAATTTATATAATCAGAAAAATTCTTATAGCTAGTGTATGCCTTTATTGTGTAATATAAGTAGGTTTCGTTAGTACAAATTAATCTTGCAAACTCCCCCCTCTTTAATTGAGCTTTAAGATATGGTTTTTTATCGCGCATTACTTCTTCCATGTTCTTAAATAATAAAGAATAGTCTTCTTCATCCAAAGAAGTAACAACCTTACTATAAGCCTCCAAATTATCCTCACTATTTCTACCTAAACTATCCTTGTCATCTTCTAGCTCATTGTCGTCTCTAGTATCTTGGTCAGCTTTTTTATCTGCAATACCATTTTTTGTTGTAATATCATAATCATCACCAACTAGTCCCTTATCAATACTTATAACAGAATGATCCCTTAGTTTTAATATTGCCACATTTTTTAATCTAATCTTTCTTTTACTTACTACATAAATTAATATAAGTAAAAGTAACAATATTAAAGTTACACATAAAGAAACAATATATGTCATTAGCTTAGTTCTCTTATGCCTTTCTTCAGATAATAAAAGCTTTAGGTCAACCTCATCGGTAAGAGTTTTTATCTCTAATAATTGCTTATTACTATTCAAATAATAAATAGTATCCTTAGCAGATAGCATTAATTTGGTATAATAAAATATCTTAGCTGCGTCTTTTTTTACAATAGACAACGAATCTAACAAGTAGAGCACTCTAAATCTTTCTTGAAAGCGCTCTAAGTTTGAGTTAACAGAAACTTTACTTCCAAACACACAACTTAATTTAATCCTTTCCGCAATGCTAAGCAGCTCTTTTGCTTTAGAGTCATTTCCTTGTTTTATATATAACTCTGCAGCCCTCAAAAAATACGGTAATAAACCAAGAGCTGATTTATTGGGAAAGCTATTAAGAACTAGGTTTATTGTTTCCAACTCTTTAACCTCATTTCCTTCTTTTCTATATATAAGAGCATTTGCCCTATTAAATAGCATCTCTTTAGATAGAGCATACGAGTTTTCATAAGCCTGCAAAGCAAATTTTCTAGATAGTGCTATCAAATCGGCTTTTAAGTACAAATCTGATAGCCTATAAAGCACTTTAGTATATATTGAATTATATTTGTTCTTTTCTTCATTAATAAAGTTTGGATAGATACTCAATAATTCTAAATTTTTAAGTTGATCTATAGCCTGCATTGTATCTCCTTTATTATCATAGATACTAGATATAAATAAGGATTGAGCACAAACATTAATTGTATCGTTTAATTTTTTATATGAACTTAACGATAATTTAGCATAGTCTAGAGCCTGATTATATAAATTCATATGGTAGAACAAGGCTGACAACCTATAATTAATAAAAGCTATAGACTCAATATCATTATTTTTTTTGGCAATCTCTAATAATTTTAATAAATGAGGGTACGATTTCTCTATTCCTTCTAAGTTTTCTAATTTATATTTATATGTATTGTTAATTAATAACTGCGTCTCAACACCATTTTTACTGTTTTTCTTAAATATAGATACAAATAAAAGTGGAACTATTAGTACAGCAACAAGTAGATTTTTTCTGCTAAATTGTATAAAATGTTTTCTCAATTTTTTTTTGTGCAAAAATAACTAAAATAGTACATAAAATAACTAAAAGTATTCAAATACATTAAAAGTAGTACAAATACTATTGAACTAAAGCGCTAAATTTGCAGACTAAAAAAAAACAATAAATAGAATTAAAAACATTTTAAAAACATAGTCTAAATAAAAAAAATCACTGTTATATTTTTGGTTGCTTTAATATCATTTATAAGCACTAATACTTTTGCTAACGATAATGTATTCATTAAAAAGAATATTGTAGTAAATGCTACTGTTGGAATAGGTAACTCTATATATGGAGGTGGATATTCAAACAAATTTATTCCTCTATCTATATCTGGAGAATATGGTATAAAGGATAATCTTTTTGGAAATGGTAAAGGAACTATAGGAGCTGGTTTGTATTTTGGCTATACCGGAGCTAAGGAAATAGACGATTACCCTATTGAATCTGGCCAAAAAATAAGTATAGGATACAAATATTCTAGCATTATTATTGGCGCTAGAGGAGCTCTACATTATCAATTTGTAAAGAACCTTGATACCTATGCTGGATTAATGTTAGGCTATAATGGTGCAAGTGCAAAATTTGTTGGAGATGATATCTACGAAAATAATGCAGAAAAATCATCTGTTGGTGGTTTTGCTTTTGCCATTTATGCAGGTGCTAGATACTATATTACAGAACACTTTGGCTTTGTTGGTGAGCTAGGCTATGGTGTATCTTATTTAAATCTTGGCCTTACTTATAAATTTTAGGCATTTTAGATCTATAAAGCACCCAAAAAGAGTTCAGCGTTCTGCTGTACTCTTTTTTTATTGCTTATCTGTAACAATTATTGCCGCAAGGAACATGTAAGTAGCCTATAGTCTTCATATCTACACAATTTCTCTTATCTTTCCTTATCCCTACTATAGCTGCTATATTTTCCGATTTTGAGCCAAATGTAATTAAAGGAACAAGACTCCTATTAGAATTATCAATTTTTATATCGGTAAAAAAATCAGATATTTTCTTTTCTCCATTCATCCCCAATAACTTTACTTTATCCCCTGCTCTAAAGGCTCTTATCCTAAGAGGAAAGCTAAGTTTAGAACAGTCTAAATAAAGATCACTATAACTATCCATTGTTTTTCCATTTTGCCTAAAACTCTCAAGCAATTGCTCTCTAGATGCATTATTATCTAGTTTATAGTACTCAAACTTTATAGAAACACTTCCAAAATTTAAACTATTAGTGCCAGATATTATATCTTCTAAAGAATTAACAACCAGCTCATCAATTACCTTAAGTATTTCAATTGAGTAAATTTTAAGAAGAGATCTCTCTTTAATTAATAAATTACTTCCCGACAAAAATCTTTTTGTCTCTGTATCTTGTAAGCACAAAGCTATACTCTCCACATTAGCGCTATTAAAGCCAAAGGGGGCAAGCAGACAGAACAGCCAATACTCAAAATTTTTCTCCTCTAATAAAGCTGGTACATCTATCACTTTTTCTAAAAATGGAAAAGATGGATTTGAGGTAGAAAAATTACTTAAAGGAACACTAAGTTTTTTGTCTACTTTAGACTCTATTGTATGCAAAATTGAATTTGCCATAGAAAAGTACCTAATACTTCTATTTACAGACTTAATGGTAGAAGGATTTATTTGTTCAAAATAAGGAATTACTAAATTTCTTATTTTATTTCTAGAATAATTATTTTCTAAATTTGTGCTATCTACTCTAAAACTAATTCCTGTATTATTAATATGATGTTCAATTTCCCTTCTAGTATATTCTAGCAGCGGCCTTATTATTGTAAACTGATATCCTTTATAGTCTATTTCTACGGTTTCTTTAATTGCACAAATTCCATCTAATCCACTTCCTCTTAATAAATTTAGATACAAAGTTTCTACATTATCATTGGCATTATGAGCTATCGCCAAATAAGAAAATTTATGCTCAAACATTAAAGAATAAAACCAATCATACCTAAGCTCTCTTGCTGCCATTTCTATAGATAAAGACTTATCTTTGGCATATTGCCTTGTATTAAACCTCTTTACAAATAATTCTATTTCCAATTTATTACACCAATCT
>CAXYUL010000199.1:0-3958 GCA_964292095.1 uncultured Bacteroidales bacterium
GTAACAATTCAAAATCAATAGATTCTGGGTGATCAAAATTATGAACAGCCTTTTCTTCTGGGCTTAGGTGTCCGCTATCTTTATAATACGAATCTTGCGGTATTACAACCACATCCTCTTTTTTTAGTAGACTTGTTAGTTTTTTTACTACTGTTGTTTTGCCAGAACCAGTACCTCCGGCTATTCCTATTATTAACATTACTTAGCTATTATATATTAAAAATCTGCAGATTTAGGTGTTCTTGGAAAAGGAATAACATCTCTAATATTTGCCATACCAGTAACAAACAATAATAATCTCTCAAAGCCCAATCCAAATCCACTATGTGGAGCAGTTCCAAACCTTCTTGTATCTAAATACCACCACAAATTTGTAGTATCCATCTTAAGTTCATTTATCCTGGCCATAAGCGTATCGTAATTCTCCTCTCTCTGAGAACCGCCTATAATTTCTCCAATTTTTGGGAACAAAACATCCATAGCTCTTACAGTCTTCCCATCATTGTTTTGCTTCATATAAAAAGCCTTTATATCCTTAGGATAATCAGTTAAAATAACCGGTTTCTTAAAGTGCTTCTCAACCAAATATCTCTCGTGCTCACTTTGTAGATCTACTCCCCACGCTACAGGAAATTCGAATTTAGCTCCGCTCTTAATTAAAATATCAACTCCCTCTGTATAAGCTAATCTAACAAATTCTGTGTTAACAACCCCCTCTAATCTAGCAATAAGCTCTTTATCTACCATATCATTTAAGAACCTAAGATCATCAGAACAATTATCTAAAGCATATTTAACCAAATATTTAATAAAGTCTTCGGCTAAATCCATATTGTCTGTAATATCATTAAATGCAACCTCTGGTTCAACCATCCAAAATTCTGATAAGTGCCTTGGAGTATTAGAGTTTTCAGCTCTAAATGTGGGTCCAAAAGTATAAATTTGTCCTAATGAAGTTGCTCCTAATTCCCCCTCTAGTTGTCCACTTACAGTTAATGCTGTTTGCCTCGCAAAAAAATCATTAGAATAATCTACTTCGCCGCTTTCTGTTTTTGGTATATTATTTAAATCTAAAGTTGTAACTGTAAACATAGCTCCAGCTCCTTCACAATCCGATGCAGTAATAAGAGGAGTATGCAAATAGTAGAAACCTCTATCATTAAAATATTTATGAATAGCACACGCCATTGCATGTCTAATTCTTAGAACGCAACCAAAAGTATTTGTACGCGGTCTTAGATGGGCAATCTCCCTAAGGAACTCCATACTATGACCTCTTTTCTGTATAGGATAGGTGTCTAGATCTGCCGTACCATAAATTTCTATTTCATTAGCCAAAATTTCTACACTTTGGCCTTTACCCATAGACGCAACTAAGGTGCCTTTAACAGCAATGCAAGCTCCAGTTGTTATGTTTTTTATAAGTTCCTCACTAAAATTAGCTGCATCACAAACAATCTGAATATTATTTACTGTAGATCCATCATTTAAAGCTATGAATGCTACATTTTTGTTTCCTCTCTTTGTTCTTACCCAACCTTTAGCCAACACATCCTTGCCTGGAGCCTCGCCGAGCAGTTGAGACACTCTCTGTCTTTTAAGTTCACTCATTTTAAAAATTATTTTTATGCAAATTTAGCATTATTTAACATACTTTAAAAGCTGTTTAGCCCAAACTTCATAGCCTTTTGTATTCAAATGCAAACCGTCTGTGGTATATTCTTTATTTAGTATCTGTGTACCTTTTTGTACAAAATGCTGATATAAATCTATAAAAGTTATTTTTTCTCTCTTAGATAGTTCTTTTAATAAAATATTAATCTTTGCAAACTCCTCTGTTTTACCATTTAGGTTTTTATATCTATTAAAACTCTCGTCAATAGGTAGAAGCGATTGCATATATATTTTTGTAGATGGAGAATCCTTCTTTATTTGTTTAATAATTCTCTCTATTCTAACAGCAATAGTATCAGCACTTATGTTATGGCTAATATCATTAGCTCCTGTCATAAGGAAAATTTTACTTGGCTGGCTAGAAGTTATAGAAGCTAATCTATCAAAAATTCCATCAGCCGTATCTCCAATAATACCTCTATTCCTAATTTTACCTTCTTTTGCAGCTAATTTCTTCTGTGTATCGGGAAGAAGAGTAGCCCAATCGCCTCCTTGAGTTAAGCTATTGCCCACAAAAACTATATCATTTTTAGAAATAGCTTGTTCTTTATTAAATTCGCCCATTCTAGAATAATAATGGTCTGAGTATTTATTAAATTCTACACCCATAGCCTTGCAAATACGTTTAGGTATATCAGTGTTATCCATTCTTCCAGCAAACATCTCAGAGCCACAACCCACTGCAAAAACAGGAACTGCACCTCCAGTATGTCCCGATGTTGTCCATCCTATTTTTGCTCTAAGTGATAGTGAATCAACAGAAGATCCACTCATATAATTATCTACGTTAAGGCCTTGTTTCTTTGCCTTTTTAGCCTTTCTTAAATTTACAAGTTCTGATAAATCAAAATTATATCCCTTTACATTACCCAAAGTTACTCCTCCAGTCTCGTGATCAGCTGTTACAACTATTAAAGTTTCATCTGGATGCTGTTTATAAAACTCATAAGCAAGTTGAATTGCTTGGTCAAAATCTAAAGTTTCAAAAATAGTTGTTGCTAAATCATTTGCATGTGCACCCCAATCTATCTGGCCACCTTCTGCCATTAAGAAAAAGCCCTTAGACGAATATAAAAAATCTATTGCAGCTTGTACAACGTCCTTTAATTTTAAATCTTTTTCTTCTCTTGTCCATGCAGTAGGTAATATCTCATTTTCTCTTCCTTTATTCTGAAATAAAATCATTTTTTTTGCATCGTCCTTTTTATTCTTAAAATCATCTAAACCGTAAGCAATCGTATAACCATTTTTTGCAACATTATCATAAATATTTTCCTTAGTATTTCTAGGATCTTTTGTACCTTCAAATCCACCACCGCCAAAGAAATCGTAGCCAGAAACTGGTAGCTCTTTAGCAATTCCATAGTAATCGCTGCGTTTTGCCGAATGAGCATAAAATGCTGCAGGTGTAGCATGATCAATTGTAACGCTTGTAGTTATTCCAACTAAAAATCCTGCTCTATGGATTTTTGCAGCAATACTCTCTAATTTAACTGTGTCTGGATTAACTCCTAACATAGAATTATTTGTTTTATAGCCCGTAGACAAGGCTGTTCCTGCTGCAGATGAGCAAGTTATATAATTTTTATTTGAATAGGATGTTGCCATTCCCATAACAGGGAACTGCGTAAAACACATTGGCAGACTTCCAACTATTCCCTTCTCAGTTGCTAAATATCCTTCGGCAAGAGCTATATGAGAAAAGCCCATTCCATCTCCTATAAAATAAAAAACATATTTTGCATTCTTATTTATCTGAGCAAACATTGATGAAGTTGTAAATAGTACTAAACATATTACTACTATTGCACAACTTAGATGCTTAAATTTCCTTACCATTATTAAAATTTTAAGAATTAATAACTCATTTAAAAACTGCTCAAAGATACTACATTTTTAAATAAAAAAGGGTGACTAAAATTAATTAGCCACCCTTTTTTATTTAAAACTTAATATTAGTTATTTCCTTTTGGAGCTGCTGTACGAGCAGAATACATTATCTTAAGAGCTGAACAACGTCTAAGCTCTAATTTAATGTCTGATATAATACCCATACGAACATTCTCATCAGCTTTAATAGCAACTGTCATAAAAATACGATCAGCCTCACTCATAGACTCCCTCTCGGCAGCCACAAAGTCTCTAATATCATCTACAGACTTGAATGAATCATTCAACTGTATACGTGCGTCTGTACCAAATTCCGCTTGTTTATGCAATACCGGTGTACCAACATTAATGTATGATGAAAGGTCTTTTCTTTCTAGTTTAACTGTCTCAGTTG
>CAXYUL010000200.1:0-3950 GCA_964292095.1 uncultured Bacteroidales bacterium
CATCTCTTCTGTACGTAGATCCGCTGCGTCTAGTATCATTGTTAGCATTGTTATATGTGCTTCCTTCTGTTCTCTTCCCATAGTAAACATCTCTTGTACTTACCTGATATGATGGAAAGTATGGAGGGTAATAAGGATCCCAATATGGATTATAACCCCATCCATAGTAGTGATTATGCCAAGGATTCATACAACCATGACCCCAACAAGGATCGTATGGACCATAAAAACCTCCGTAATATCCGTAAGCATTCCATCCCATATACATACCGCCACCGTACCATGGAGATCCCCAACTTGGTGCCCACCAATCGTAGTAGCTTCCCCACCATGGATTATACCACGCACTTCCTAGTGTATTCCAATATGGTCTGTACCAATAATTATCGTCCATATTAATATTAATAGTATATGTTGGAGAATCAAACTTCCTTAAGCGTGCAGCATAACTATCTGGATCATCTACAATTGCATAGTTAGCGTACGGCTCATAATCAACTGATATTTGATTAGTATCTCCTATATATAGAGTAAGCGCTTGCTGCGTTTGACGCTGCAATTCTTTAGTTTGCCTTTGTTGCTCTGCGTACTGAGCTTTTGCTTCTTTGTCGGGAGTATAATAAATACTGTTAACGTATTCCCCTTTTGTATCCCATGCTCTTGTTGTTGTAGCGCATGAGTAAGTGGCTAAAGAAGAAATTATTAAGAGAAATAAAGTGTTGTTTTTCATTTTTACCTCCTGTATTTTAATTTATTTTGTATTTTTGTGCCCTAAAGTATTCTCTGGAGGATTATATTAGGGAAATATTAGCAAATGTATCAAATAATATTCCACAATCCTAGGAAAATATGTATTTAGACTCTATATTTTTTACAAAGTTTAAATGTTCTAGCTTTGTTTGACATTCTAGAGATAAAACGTAACTTTGTAACAAATACTGCATTTGTAGAATATTAAGATTAAAATTATAAAAAATGGCAAAAGAGGTAACAAAAAGAGAGGAAAACTACTCGCAATGGTATAACAATTTAGTGGTAAAAGCAGATTTAGCAGAGAATTCGGCTGTAAGAGGTTGTATGGTTATTAAGCCATACGGATACGCTATTTGGGAGAAAATACAGCAGCAACTAGATAAAATGTTTAAGGCTACTGGTCACCAGAACGCCTATTTTCCGCTTTTTATACCCAAGTCTTTTTTAAGTAAAGAAGCTGAACATGTAGAGGGTTTTGCAAAGGAGTGTGCTGTTGTAACACACCATAGGTTAATGGTTAATCCTAATGGGCCTGGTGTTGTTGTTGACCCAGATGCAAAGTTAGAGGAAGAGCTAATTGTTAGACCAACTTCTGAAACCATTATTTGGAATACATATAAAAATTGGATTACTTCATATAGAGATCTACCAATTTTATGTAATCAATGGGCTAATGTTGTAAGGTGGGAGATGAGAACTAGATTATTTCTTAGAACTGCAGAATTTTTATGGCAAGAGGGGCATACTGCTCATGCAACAAAGCAGGAGGCTATAGATGAAACCATGCAAATGGTAAATATCTATGCAGAATTTGCCCGTAAATATATGGCAATGCCTGTTGTTGTTGGACATAAATCTGAGAGCGAGAGATTTGCTGGAGCAATAGATACAATGTGCATAGAGGCTATGATGCAAGATGGAAAAGCACTTCAAGCTGGTACGTCTCATTTTTTAGGCCAAAATTTTGCAAGGGCATTTGATGTTAAATTTACAAATAGAGATGGAGCATTAGATTATGTTTGGGCTACATCTTGGGGAGTTTCTACACGTCTTATGGGTGCTTTGATAATGGCTCATGGCGATGATAATGGTTTAGTATTGCCACCATCGTTAGCCCCAATTCATGTTGTAATGGTTCCTATCTTTAAAACAGACGAACAAAGACTAGCTATTGTTGCCAAAATGACAGAGATAAAGAAAGAATTAGAGTCTTTAGGCTTATGTGCTAAAATAGACGATAGAGATAATCTTAGAAGCGGATTTAAATTTGCAGAATGGGAGCTAAAAGGTGTTCCAGTGCGTTTAGCTATAGGCCCAAGAGATTTAGAAAACTCAACTGTTGAGTTGGCAAGAAGAGATACATTAACAAAAGAGGTAGTTTCTGATTTAGGTTTGCCTGAGTATATTTTAGCTCTTATGGATACTATTCAAGAAAATATCTATAACAAAGCAGCTAAATTTAGAGATGAAAATACATATAAAGTTGACACTTGGGAAGAATTTGAAAAGAAGATAGAAGAAGGTGGATTCTTGTTGTGCCACTGGGATGGGACAAAAGAAACAGAAGAGAAAATTAAAGAGCTTACAAAGGCTACAATTAGATGTATTCCTACAGATACCTATGTATGCGAAGAAGAAGGAAAATGTATATTTAGTGGTAAACCTTCTAAAAGAAGAGTTATTTTTGCAAGAGCGTATTAATTAATATTATTAAATAATTTTAAAAATAAAGATATGGAAGCAGACCCCTCACCGCAACAGAAAATTTTGCAAGGACTTAATGAGAAAGCTAGAGTTAAAGTTCTAGTATATGAGAACTCACTAGAAATTTTTAATCAACTCAAAGATATTTTAAGTGAAATTAGTAACGATTTAAGTGAGTTAATAGATGTTGAGAATGATAGGAAAGTTCGTCTAGAGTATAGAGATAGAGGAAAATTTGAAGCAGAGCTAAAATTTGCCGATGATGTTTTGGTATTTAGTATGCACACTGATGTTTTTCAATTTGACAGAGATCACTCAATTTGGAAAAATCCATATATTAAACAAAATCCTTATAACTCTTATTGTGGGGTTATAAGTGTGTACAACTTTTTATCAGACTCTCTAAAATATAATAGATCGGAGGATTTAGGATATTTAGTTGCCAGAATGTTTGTAAACAGAGAAAAATTCTTTTTTGTAGAGGGTAAAAGACAGAAAAGAAGGGCAACTTCTAGCTTTGGAAAAATCTTATTATGTAAAGAAGAATTAGTAAATTTTGTTGAACAAGCAATGTTATACACACTTTCATTTGATTTATTAGTTCCTCCATTCGATTTGGTAAAGGTTGCAAGTGTAGAGCAAATTAATGCAAAAATAGAAAGCACAAAAATGCGTACAGGAAAAAGAATGGGTTACAAATATAATTCGGATGATGTATTATCAGATGAATCATGAAGCAAAAGTTATCTATAATTATTTTGTTATCAATTATATTCTTCCCGATAAGTATTTATGCTCAAAGTAAAATAGATAAGAGGGGAGTAAATAAAAAAATTAAACAAAATGAGACTATTGTTATAGGCTTGGATAAAGCTCAAGAACTATGTAGAAAAATTGGGACAAATTTTATTGTACCTCATATAGATTATGAGCCAGTGAAACCTCCTAAATATTGGAAACATGGAGCTCTTACGCAGATGGGCTTCTCTCAGGTGTCGCTAACTAATTGGGCATCGGGAGGATCTGGGTCTGTTGCTTTAAATGCCTATGTTAATTTTTACCTAAATTATACTAAGGGTAATATGTTTTGGGAGAATAGGGCTCAGTTTGCTTATGGTTTTATACACTCTTTTAGCGAGGGTTATAGAAAAAGTGATGATAAGTTAATTTTAGATAGTAAATGGGGCTATAGGGCCTTTGATAAATTTTATGCGTCTGCAATATTAAATTTTAAATCGCAGTTTACGCCTGGCTTCGAATACCCTAGTTCTGGACCTAAAATGGTTTCTAAGTTTTTGGCACCAGCAAATTTTTCCTTTGGTTTGGGCTTAGAATATAAGCCTGGCAAAAAGGGAATAATATCTTTTAACTTTGCCCCTATAACAACAACTTGTATTATTGTTACAGATTCTCTTCTTAGGGCTAAATATGGTAATAAACCAACGGAAGCTGTTCGTTTAGAACTAGGAGCGCAGATGTCTGATACATTTAAA
>CAXYUL010000201.1:0-3948 GCA_964292095.1 uncultured Bacteroidales bacterium
ATCTGGAATGAGCGCACAGATTCTTACAATAACAACCCTATGTAATGCTGGCGATAATATTATAAGTTCGCTATCGCTATATGGTGGAACATATAATCAATTTAAAGTATCATTAAAAAAGATTGGTATTGATGTTAAATTTTCTAGTTGTAAAGAGGAAGAGGAGGTAGAATCATTAATAGATTCTCACACTAAAGGAATATACGTAGAAACAATAGCAAATTCAGATTTTTCTATTCCAGATTTTGGACTATTACACAAGATATGTTCTAAATATAAAATTCCTTTAATTGTAGATAATACACTAGGATGTGCTGGATATTTATGTTCTCCTGCTAAACATGGTGCAAATATTATTGTACATTCGGCAACTAAAGCAATAGGAGGGCATGGAAACTCTATTGGTGGAGTGATTGTAGATTGTGGTAACTTTGCTTGGAATAGTGGAAAATTCCCTCTATTTACACAAGCTTGCGAATCTTACCATAATATATCTTTTTGGGATACCTTTAAAGAATGTACTTTTGCGGCTAAAGTAAGATGCGAGGGATTAAGAGATTATGGATGCTGTCTATCACCATTTAATGCTTTTCTTCTTCTTATGGGTGTAGAAACCCTATCATTACGAGCACAAAGGATAAGTGATAATTCATTAATAATAGCACAGTTTTTAAACAAACATCCACTAGTTGAAAGCGTAAATTATCCAGGATTAACAGAAAATATAAATTACTTTAATGCTAAAAAATATTTACAAAATGGATTTGGTGGAGTATTTACAATAGATTTAAAAGCAAATAAACAACAGACTGCAGAATTTGTAGATTCTCTTAAACTATTTACACTTATAGCTAACTTAGGAGATAATAAATCATTAATAGGGCATCCAGCAAGCACAACCCATGGGCAACTTAGCGTAGATGAACTACTTAAAGTTGGAATAAAGCCTAGCACATTAAGGTTAAGCATAGGGATAGAAGATGTAGAGGATTTAATTACAGATTTATCTGATTCTTTAGCAAAAATAAAGTAATTATGTATAAAGGCTCAAAATATGGAAAAAAGAAAGTATACTTATAACAAAGAATTTACCTTAGAGAACGGCTATACATTTACAAACGGTATAGAAATATCCTATCATATTTCTAAAGAATACAAAATAAGCAACAATGATAAAAACAAAGCTGTAATTTGGATAACACACGCACTTACTGCAAATTCTAACCCTTGCGAATGGTGGAATACTATTGTTGGTGAAGGTAAAATTTTAGACCCCAGAAAATATACTATCATTTGCTCTAATGTTATTGGCTCTTGTTACGGAACCACAGGGGCAAGTTCATATAATGCATTAACAAATAGACCATATATGCTAGACTTTCCAAAAACAACAATAAGAGATATTGTTGCTGCTCACGAAATATTGCGTAAAGCTTTAGAAATAGAAAAAATAGACCTTTTAATAGGAGGCACGGTTGGTGGATTTCAGGCAATTGAATGGGGCATAATAAATAGAACAAGCATAAGGAAAATAGTACTCATAGCAACAAATGCCAAAATGAGTCCATGGGCAATAGCCTTTAGTGAATCTCAACGAATGGCTCTTTATACAGATAAAAGTTTCGTTCAGCAAAACTACATCAAACAAAAGCAGGAATATATAATAACAAGCGGAAAAAACGGCCTTGCCACAGCTAGATCTATTGCACTTATATCATATAGAAGCTATTATTGTTATAATAAAATGCAACAAGACGAAGATAAAAATGTACTTTTTAATCATAGAGTATCCTCTTACCAACGCTATCAAGGCGAAAAGCTTGTAAAAAGGTTCTGCCCTTACTCATACTTATCTATGTTAAACCTTAGCGACTCACACAATATTGGAAGAGATAGAGGTGGCGTAGAAAAAGCTCTACAACTACTTAAAGCTCATATTATTTGTATTGGAATAGATAGCGACTATCTTTTTCCTCCACAAGAACTAAAAGATATTAGTTCTTACATAACAAATAGCCAATACTACCAAATAAGTTCTATATATGGTCACGACGGTTTTTTACTAGAACATGAACAATTAAATAAAATATTAAAAAATTATATACCTAATAACTAAAATATGCAAGTACTAAAATTTGGAGGCACATCGGTAGCCAACGCTCAAAACATAGATAGAGTAATAGAGATAATTATAAATGCCTTAAAAAAGGATAAAACTATTGTAGTATTCTCTGCCATTAAAGGATGCACCGACTCACTTATTAATATAGGCCATTTAGCTAAACAAGAAGACAATACATACATACAAACTATAGATGAACTAGAACAAAAGCATTTATTAATAATAGATGAATTACTTCCTTCTAACTTAAATATTGAGGATAATAAAGAAATAAAAGATGAGTGCATAAGTTTATTTAAAAGTCTTAGAGAAATATGTAATGGAGTTTATATACTAAAAGAAATAAGTAAATATAGCTTAGACCATATAATGAGTTTTGGAGAATTACTATCTACAAAAATCATAGGGGCCAAACTTAAATCATTAAATATTAATAATAAGTGGATTGATTCTAGAAAACTAATTACAACGTCAAAATATAATTTTAAGCATACTGTTCTAGAATCTATCACCTATAATAATATAGAATCATATTTTAGACATCAAACAGATAATTTATTTATAGTTCCAGGATTTATTGCCTCTGATATTGAAGAACGCACTGTTACATTAGGTAGAGGCGGATCTGATTATAGTGCTTCAATTTTTGCAGTTGGCACAAAAGCTAGAGTCTTAGAAATTTGGACAGATGTTAATGGTATGATGACCGCAGATCCAAGGATTGTTAAAAACGCCATACAAATAAGCAATATCTCATACAAAGAAGCCCTAGAACTATCTCATTTTGGAGCAAAAGTTATCTACCCACCTACTATTCAATCAGTTGTACAGCAAGGTATTCCTATATATATAAAAAACACCTTTATGCCAGATAATACTGGAACCCGTGTAGAACAAAATCCTCCAGAGGGCAAACAAAAAATTAAAGGAATATCTAGCTCAAATAAAATTGCACTACTATCTATGGAAGGAAGCGGAATGATAGGAATACCTGGTTATTCTAGTAGACTATTTGAGACATTAGCAAAAAACAATATTAATATAATTCTTATAACTCAAGCATCTTCTGTTCATACAATGTGTATTGCAATAGACCAAGAAAATGCTCAAAAGGCTAAACAAGCAGCTGACGAAACTTTTGCTTACGAAATATCTCTAAAAAAAGTTGAGCCCTTAAAAATAGAAGAAGGTTTCTCTATTATTTCTCTGGTTGGATATAACAGGATACGTTATATGCTTTTGTAATTCAGATATTTACAATAGAGCTTAGGGTGAAGTGCTAACGGATTTGCAACGTGGTGTATTCTGCTTATTGCTTTTGGTTGCGTAGCATATTTGTTGCTAGTAGCGTTCCTTGCTCGTGAAGACAAAGATATAAAAAATGGATGAATTTACAAGAAATCCACCCATATATTTGATTTACTTGCTTTCGTTTTTATCTTCAATACCTTTCTGTATTGATTTGGCATTGAGTGAAGTAACTACCTTTTGTCCGGTCTTTTGTTCCAACTCCAAACGGGCATTGCGTGCCACTTCGCCACCTTTTTGGGCGACTGTGGCGTGCTCGTCCATCGACTGCGGATTGGTTGCCTCCGAAATGTCTTTCGTTGATAGCTCTGCCAACATATTAAGCACCAGCTCTCGGTTGGTCATATTATCTCGTAGGTTCTCTTTCTTCAATCCTTTTAGTCGCTTATACTCCTTTGCCGTGTGGTCTGACCACGTTTTATAGATAATGTCGGTGAGCGTTGCAAACTGCACACCCTCTTCCAATCCGCAACGTTTCCACTCATCAGTTAGCTCCTTGCGGATCTCAATAGTCTTTA
>CAXYUL010000202.1:0-3943 GCA_964292095.1 uncultured Bacteroidales bacterium
TCTTTGTCAAGGAATAAACCGGTTGATTCTACTACATACTCAGCACCAACTTCAGCCCATTTTAGATCTGCAGGATTCTTTTCTGCTGTAACTCTTATGGCATTACCGTTTACTACCAACATTCCGTCCTTAACTTCAACAGTACCATTGAACCTACCATGAGCAGAATCATATTTTAGCATATATGCCATATATTCAACATCAATCAAATCATTGATAGCCACAATTTGTATATCCTCTCTTGTTTGTGCGGCTCTAAAAACCAAACGTCCAATACGGCCAAAACCGTTAATACCAACTTTAATTTTACTCATTTTTTAAATATTTAATTAAAATTATTAAAATCGACCCCGATTCTATTTTCAAATATAATGCAAATGTAGGTAATTTGAATTAAAAATCACTATCTTTACCAATATTTTTATTAACAGTTTTAATATATTACATAACAATATGCAACATAAGGGTTTAGAGATACTTGTTACCAATGATGACGGCTTCAACTCAAAAGGAATTACAATAATAGCAGAATTATTATCAAAGTGGGGAAATGTAACAGTACTAGCACCTCTAGAAGGCCAATCAGGTAAATCAAGCGCTCTAACACTAGACAAGCCACTGAGGCTTAATAAAAGATCTACAACAATAAAGGAGAATGGCAACAGCATAACAATTTATACACTTAACGGCACACCAGTAGACTGCGTAAAAATGGCAATGAATGAGATCTATTCTACAATAAAGCCAAATTTACTAATTTCTGGAATAAATCACGGCTCAAATGCATCAATAGCATCAACATACTCTGGAACATTAGGGGCAGCAATAGAAGGTACGGTATACGGAATTCACTCAATAGGACTCTCACTAGATAGTCACAACGCAGATGCAGATTTTTCGCCAATAAAACACTACTTAGATAAAATTTTAAATAATTATTTTAATTTTCTTCCCGACAAAGGGATATACCTAAACATCAACTTCCCTGCTAATCCAGTAGAGGATATAAAAGGAATACGATTCACTCCACAAGGAGCAGGAATGTGGATAAATGAATTTGAAAGAAGATGCGACCCAAGAGGAGAATCTTATTTTTGGATGAGTGGGGAATTTTTAGATTTAGACGTAAATGCAGTTGGAGACCACACTCTAATTAAACAAGGCTACATTACAATTGTTCCTCACAAAATAGATACAACAGACTATAGCACAATAGACTCATTAAGCAAAAAATGGGATTTGGAAAAGTAATTAAAATATGAAGTATTATCTTATTGCTGGAGAAGCATCTGGAGACCTCCATGGATCAAATCTTATAAAAGGACTAAAAGAGGCAGACAATAAGGCTCAATTTAGATGTTGGGGAGGAGATCTTATGCAACAGGCAGGTGCTCAACTTGTTAGACACTACAAAGAAAGTGCAATAATGGGCTTTGTAGAAGTTCTTGTTAATCTAAATAAAATTAACGATAATTTTAAGCTATGTAAAAAAGATCTTATTGAGTATAGTCCAGATATTCTTATCCTTATAGATTAACCTGGTTTTAATTTAAGAATGGCAAAATATGCCAAAAAGCATAATATTAAAGTATTCTACTATATCTCACCAAAAGTTTGGGCATGGAAAGAAAATAGGGTTGAACTAATTAGAAAATATGTAGATAAACTATTTATAATATTTCCATTTGAAATTGAATACTTTAAATCAAAGGGTATAGATGCAATATATAGAGGAAATCCGCTTTTAGACAGTACTAGTAATTTTAAAGGCTCAGAAGAAAGCTACACAGATTTTTGCAAAAGACTTAATTTAGATTCCAACAAAAAAACAGTAGCACTTATGGCTGGAAGTAGAAAAAGCGAGATTAAATATCTACTGCCAAGAATGCTTAAAACTATACATATATACAACAACACTAACATACAATATGTTTTAGCTTGTGCTCCTTCTATAGATAAATCTTTTTATGATAAAATTATAATCCAAACAATAAATCTAATTAAAGGCGATAGCAATACTACAAATGTAAGGAACTTTAATTTTTCTATGTTCTACAAAGAAACATACCCAATACTAAAACACTCTAGCGCAGCAATAATTTCTTCTGGTACTGCCAGCTTAGAAGCTGCATTATTGTGCACACCACAAGTAGTATGTTATGGCGGAAACGAAATATCTTATAGGATTGCAAGATGTTTAGTTAAACTTAAATACATAAGCTTAGCAAATTTAATTTTAGACAAAGCCATTTTTAAAGAACTACTTCAGACCGATTGCACACCAAACAATATTTCAAAAGAATTAGATCTACTACTAAACTCTAGTTCATATAGGAATGCTATGATAGATAATTACAAGCTTGTAATACATAAACTTGGAGATAGCGGTGCTTCTAAAAAAATAGCATTAGCAATGATAGAACAAATTAAATTATAAAACTCAAACACTTTACTTATGAAACTACACATATTTAAATATCAGGGAGCTGGTAATGATTTTGTTATTATAGACAACAGAAATGCTGATATTAATTTAAGCTCAAAGCAAATTAAGCTATTATGCGATAGAAGGTTTGGTATTGGCTCAGATGGGCTCATGCTATTGGGGAAAAGTGATAAATACGATTTTTCTATGAGATATTTTAATGCAGACGGAAACGAGGGCTCAATGTGCGGCAATGGTGGAAGGTGCCTTGTGGCATTTGCGGCTCATAGAGGAATTAAAAAATATGAGTTTGAAGCAATTGATGGATACCATAAGGCAGAACTTATAGAACTTGCTCAACATAGATGTATAGTAAAGTTAAAAATGATAGATTTAGACTCGTACCTAATCTACTCACCAAAAGCATTCTATCTAAACACAGGCTCTCCGCACTATGTAGAATTTGTTAATGATTTATCAAATTATCCGGTAAATGAGAAAGGTAAATATTGGAGATATCACAACGATTTTAAAGGTGGAACAAATGTAAATTTTGTAGAAATAATTTCTGATAATTTAATAAAGGTAAGAACATACGAAAGAGGCGTAGAAGCAGAAACATACGCTTGTGGAACTGGCGTAACTGCCTCTGCTATAGCAACATTTGCATATAGAACAAAAAAAATAGCCCAAATAAGCAAGCAAGAAGCATTCACTTACGATATTATGGCATTAGGAGATAAATTAAGCGTAGAGTTTAAATATAACTCTAGCAAAGACTCATTTTATGATATATTCTTAACTGGTCCAGCTACTTATGTTTACGATACATTAATAGATATAGATTAAATCTATTAATATTGTCGTGGTCCAAAAATTTGTGTTCCAATTCTAACTAAAGTACTTCCATATTCTAAAGCAATATGGTAATCTCCGCTCATACCCTTAGATAATTCTACAAAATTATTAAAAGTTGTGGAGTATTTATCTTTTGCTTGCATAAATAAGATGCTAAGTACTTTAAATTCGCTTCTTATTTGCTCCTGGTCTTCTGTAAAGGTTGCCATTCCCATCAAGCCACATATTTCTACACCTGAGAGAGGGTTTTTAGACAGATCATCTAATAAGTTTAGTACTTCCTCTGGAGAAAAGCCATGTTTGCTTTCTTCTTTAGCAATAAATACCTCTAATAAACAATTTACTTTTAAACCCCTAGCGTTTGCAAAGTTGTTTATATCCATTAGCAGCCTATAGCTATCTACAGAATGTATAAGGCAGGCAGATGGAATCACATACTTAAGCTTATTAGATTGCAAATTTCCAATAAAATGCCATTTTATGTCGGGAGGAAGAATATTAACTTTTTGAGCTAATTCTTGTGGCCTATTTTCACCAAAAATTCTTTGACCACTATTGTAGGCCTGCTTTATTTCTTGGGCTGGGTGAAATTTTGAAACTGTCACCATTTTACAATTTGACGGCAGTTCATTATTAATTTTCTGAATTTGTAACTATATA